>NZ_JBYRFX010000174.1:0-1972 GCF_057815775.1 Inquilinus sp. | reverse complement strand
GCGTCGGCATCGAGATGAAGATCCAGCTATTCGACGCCACCATCGCCTGGGGCAAGCTGGCGACGCAGGAATTCGACGCCTTCGTGATGTCCTACCCCTATGTCTCGGCCGGCGACGCGCTGAACCTGTATTTCCAATCGGCCAACCGCCCCACCCCGAACCGGATGAACTGGGCCGACGAACAGACCGACACCTGGCTGACCCAGGCGCGCACCGCGCTCGATCCGGCGGCGCGCAAGATCGCCCTGGGCAATGTCCAGCGTCAGCTCACCGAGGCCAATGTCTGGATACCCCTGGTGCGCGAGCAGCTCTGGCTGGCAAGCTCCCGGCGGACGCAGGGCGCACGGGCGCATGGGCTTTACGGCATCGGGCTGTACAAGGGCCTGGACATCACGGTTGGGAAATAGCGGCACATGACCACCACCGTCATCCGCAACGCCGATTTCGTCATCGCCTGGGACGCCGGCGAGGGGTCGCACAGCTACATGCCCGGCGCCGATGTCGCCTATGAGGACGGGGTGATCCGCTTCGTCGGCCGCGACTACGCGGGCCCCGCCGACGCGGTGGTGGACGGGCGCGGCTTCATGGTGATGCCCGGCCTGGTCAACATCCACTCCCACCCCAGCAGCGAGCCGATGAACAAGGGGCTGACCGACGAGGTCGGCACCCCGGGCCTGTACAATTCCTCGCTGTACGAATACCTGCCGATCTTCCGCGGCGATGCGGAGGCGGTGCCGGATTGCGTGCGGGTGGCGCTGTCGGAACTGCTGATGTCCGGCGTCACCACGGTCGCCGACCTGTCGATGGCGCATCCCGGCTGGCTCGACCTGCTGGCCGAATCGGGCATGCGGGTGTGCATCGCGCCGATGTTCCGCTCGGCGCGCTGGTTCACCAAGAACGGCCATCTGGTGGAATACGCCTGGGACGAGGCGGCCGGCGAGAAGCAGATGGCGGAGGCCTTCTCGCTGATCGAACGCGCCGAGCAGCATCCCTCCGGCCTGCTGTTCGGCATGGTGGTGCCCGCCCAGATCGACACCTGCAGCGAGACGCTGCTGCGCGAAAGCGCGCAGGAAGCCCGCGCCCGCGGCCTGTCCTGGCAGATCCACGCCGCGCAATCGGTGTCTGAATTCCACGAGATCACCCGCCGCCACGGCGAGACGCCGATCGGCTGGCTGGACCAGATGGGGCTGCTGAACGAGCGCGCCATCATCGGCCATGGCATCTTCCTCGACGACCACCCCTCGACCCGCTGGCACACCAGCCGCGACCTGTCCCGCCTGGCCGAGACCGGCACCACGGTGGCGCATTGCCCCACGGTGTTCGCCCGGCGCGGCATCACCATGAAGGATTTCGGCCGCTACCGCCGCGCCGGGGTCAACATGGGCATCGGCACCGACACCTATCCGCACAACATGCTCGACGAGATGCGCCTGGTGGCCTATCTCGCCCGCACCCAGGCCACCGACCCGCGCACCCTGTCCAGCGCCGATCTGTTCATGGCGGCCACCATCGGCGGCGCCAAGGCCCTGGGGCGGGAGGATATCGGCCGGCTGGCGCCGCTGTGCCGGGCGGACATGGTGATGGTGGACATCACCCATCCGCGCATGCGCCCGGCGCGCGACCCGCTGCGCAGCCTGATCTACGCCGCCGGCGACCGGGCGGTGCACACGGTGATCGTCGACGGCCGCCGGGTGGTGGAGGATGGCCGGCTGCTGACCATCGACTACGCCCAGGCCGCGCTGCACCTGCATGAAGCGCAGCAGCGGGTGATGGAGCGGGTGCCCAATCTCGACTGGGCGCACCGGCATGTCGACCAGATCTCACCCCCGACCTTCAGGACAACATGAGCGATCTTCTTTCCATCGAGGGCCTGCGCACGGTGTTCCGCACCGGCGCCGGCGACAGGCCCAGCAGGTCCTGGCCGTCGAACATCACCCGCCCGGCGGCGATGCGCGCCGTGCGTGGCAGCCGC
>NZ_JBYRFX010000173.1:0-8409 GCF_057815775.1 Inquilinus sp. | reverse complement strand
CGAAGCCGGCCAGCGCCGGCACCAGGAAGCGGCTGAAGGTGAATTCGGTCGACCCCAGCGTGTCGACCGGCCGGGTGTAGATGCCCTGGGCCCGCAGCTCCGGCAGCTTCAGCGGCGTCACCTCGACCGGCTTCGACGCGTTCTGCTGCACCGAATACCGGCACACCTGCCAGGCGATGTCCTCACGCGAATCGTACCCGACATAGAGGCGCAGCGCTTCGCTCATTCCCAGACTCCCGCTTTGCGACCGGCTCGCATTCTGCCCTTCCCTAGCACGAAATCCGCCCCGGGGGACAAGGCCGCGTTGCCGCGCCGCCTCTCAATGAGCTGCCGATGCGGGAACACCGACTGCGGCAGCGGGAGAAGCGGTAATCCGCGCGGGCACATCGATCGAGAGCCCAGCACAGCCCTCTGGTGCCAACAGCTTAAGTGTCATCCAGCCTGGCTGCGGCAGCCCCACAATCTCCGCCTTGATCGCGGCGACATCCCCGCATGTACCGGAGAAGGCCTGAGCCAGCCCGCCCCAAGCCGGGCCCGGCACCAATTCCACCGGCAGCGCCGCGATGGGGCTGGAGGCCTGGGACTTGCCGGACGCCGTATTGACGACAAAGAAACCAAGGCCAAGCAGTCCAAAAAACAGAAGAAATCCAATATCTCCTTGTCTAGCCTTCAAATTTCGCGACGTTCTAGACAATCTTCCAAAACTTAAAATGCTATCTGCAAATACATTAGTGGATTCTATGAAATTCTTTTCCTGCTGACAAGCCTGAGCGTTCGCGCTATTTTGATATATTAACTCTATATACCACTTTCTGCGCTTCACAAACCCAGCCAGATCATTTCTGAGTTCGGCAGGCAGGAGTTCGGAAGCGTTTCTTCTGAAATCTTGATCTTCTGCTGCATCTTTCAAAACGTCATCCAGAACGAACGGCTCTGGGATCAAAAGCCCAAGAAAGATCCATATAATCAGGATGACACAAACGATGCCAACTGCCCCGCCCAGCAAGGCAAGATACAAGGGGCGCCCTTCAAGATCGGCAAGGCTGCCCAAAGAAAGCCCGGCAACCAGGGCCACCGCGAGCGCGCCAAGCGCAGTCGCGAGCCACTTGATCGTGTCGCGCAGATTGTCTCGCGCCGGGCCGAACGGATCTGTGCTGCTCATCCCCAATGGCGCTCAAATTCCATCATCGATGGCCTGAATAATGATGCCGATCGGTCCGACACCAACAGAACTCTCCACCCGTCGCGTCAAATCATCAATGTCGAGCGACTTTCTTCCGGTCCAACCAATCTTCATTGTGCTGAAGGCGCCTGAAGGGGACAGAAAGATCGACGCCAAGGTATTTTCGATACGATCCACATCTCCAACGACCGGACTTCCATCATCCTGATCTTTGGTGCGAATGGAGAAGATAATGTTTTTACCCGTCGAGGTCCAAGCAGGTGCCGCGATGGCAGGCGCCGATACCGGCCCGACGATCACGGAGGCATCCCCGCAGGTCACCGTGAATGTACCATCGGGATTCTGATGTACAGAAATGCTCATATTAAATCTCCTATCGAAATATCCCGGTAGATTACGCTTGTTGAACCTGCGGGGATAGGGGGCCGCCTACCTCTCTCCCTTCCTATACGGCACCATCAAAGCCTTGGGCACGGCGGCGCGGGGCGACATCACGATCAGCGCCGCGATGCTGAGGAGGTAGGGCAGCATCAGGAACAGCTGGTACGGCACGGCCCCTCCGGCCAGCTGCTGCAGCCGGACCTGGAAGGCGTCGAAGGCGCCGAACAGCACGGCGCCGAGCAGCGCCTTGCCCGGCCGCCAGGAGGAGAAGACCACCAGCGCGATGCACACCCAGCCGCGCCCGGCCACCATCTCGAAGAAGAAGGCGTTGAAGGCCGACATGGTCAGGAAGGCGCCGCCGACCGCCATCAGCGCCGACCCGGCCATGACAGCACCGATGCGGACCGCGACGACGCTGATGCCCTGCGCCTCGGCCGCGGCCGGGTTCTCGCCCACCGCGCGCAGGGCGAGGCCGAGCGGGGTGCGGTACAGGACATAGGCTGCCAGAGCGACGGCGAACAGCGCCAGATAGGTCAGCGGCGTCTGCTGGAACAACACCGGCCCGATCCAGGGCAGGTCGGACAGGCCGGGCAGCGCCAGCGGCTGGAACGGTTCGATCCGTGGCGGGGTCGAGGCGTTGGGCAGCACCATGCGGTAGGTGAAATAGGACAGGCTGCTGGCCAGCAGGGTGACGCCGATGCCGGTGACGTGCTGCGACAGGCCCAGCGGCACGGTCAGCAGCGCGTGCAGCAGGCCGAAGGCGGCCCCCACCCCGGCCGCGAACAGCACCCCGGTCCACAGGTCGCCGCCCTGGTACACCCACATCCAGCCGGCCATGGCGCCGGCGGTGAAGATGCCTTCGATGCCGAGGTTCAGCACCCCGGCGCGTTCGCAGATCAGCTCACCCAGCGTGCCGAAGATCAGCGGCGTGGCGATCCGCAGCGCCGCCGCCCAGAAGCTGGCGGCCAGCAGGATGTCGGGCACTGCGCTCATCGCCACCTCACCCGGTAGCGCAGGAGGACGCTGGACAGCAGTACGGTCAGCAGCGAAGTGGCGACGATCAGATTGGCGATGTAGCTGGAGACGCCGATCGCCCGGCTCATGCTGTCGGCACCGACGAACACCGCGGCGACGAACAGCGCCGCCAGCAGCACGCCAAGCGCATGCAGCTGCGCCAGCATGGCGACGACGATGCCGGCATAGCCATAGCCCGGCGACAGGTCGAGGGTCAGGTAGCCCTTCAGCCCCGCCACCTCCCCCACCCCGGCCAAGCCGGCCAGGGCGCCGGAGATCAGCCCGACCCGCAGCATCACCCGGCCGACCGGCATGCCGGCGAAGCGCGCCGCGGCCGGGTTGGCGCCGGTCGCCCGCATCTCGAAGCCCCAGATTGTGTGCGTGGTCATCAGCCAGACCAGCACGGCGGCGGCCACGGCGATCAGCAGCCCGGCATGGATGCGGGTGCGCGGGATCAGCTTCGGCAGGGCGGCGGCGTCGAGCAGCGGCGCCGATTGCGGCCAGCCCATGCCCATCGGGTCCTTCATCGGCCCTTCCAGCATCATCGACACGAACAGCAGCACCACGAAGTTCAGCAGCAGCGTGGTCACCACCTCGTCGACGCCGAGCCGGGTCTTGAGCAGGGTCGGCCCCAGCATCCAGACGGCCCCCGCCGCCGCGCCGGCGACCAGCACCAGCGGCAACAGGGCCCAGGCGGGCAGGTCGAGCGCGCCGGAGCCCAGCGCCGCCGCCGCCAGCGCACCGAGATAGAGCTGGCCCTCGGCGCCAATGTTCCACAGCTTGGCCCGGAAGGCGACGGTGGCGGCCAGGCCGGTCAGGATCAACGGCGTCGCCCGCGACAGGGTCTCGGCGATGGCGAAGCGCGAGCCGAAGGCGCCTTCCGCCATCACCCGGTAGGCATCGAGCACCGGCGCACCGGCCCACAGCAGCGGGATGGCGCAGAGCGCCAGCGCCAGCACGGCGGCGGCGACCGAGGTGCCGAGCACCAGCAGGGATGAGGCGCGCTCGCGCGGTTCAAGCCGCATGCGCCGGCTCCTGCCCCGCCATCATCAGGCCGAGTGCGCGGATGGTGAGGGCGCCGGTGTCGCGCGCCGCGGTGAGGCGGCCGCGATACAGCACGGCGATGCGGTCGGACAGGGCGAACAGCTCGTCCAGATCCTCCGAGACCAGCAGCACCCCGGCGCCGCGATCGCGCGCGGCCAGCAGGCGGGCATGGATCTCGGCGACGGCGCCGACATCGAGGCCGCGGGTCGGCTGGCAGGCCAGCACCAGGCCGGGCGACCGGTCCAGCACCCGGCCGAGGATCAGCTTCTGGATGTTGCCGCCCGAGAGCAGCCGCGTCCGCGCCTCCGGCCCCTGGCATCGCACATCATAGGCCCCGATCAGCCGGCGCGCCCGGTCGCGCAGCGCGCCGCGGCGCAGCAGGCCCCAGCGCTGGGCCTCGGGCCGGCGATAATCCTCCAGCGCGATGGTCTCCCACACCGCCATGTCGCCGACCACGCCGTCCCGGTGGCGATCCTCCGGGATGCGGCCGACGCCAGCCGCGACCATGGCCGCCGGCGTGCCCCCCGGGGCGGGGCGGTCGAACAGCGTCATCCGGCCGGACTGCGGCACCGCCAGCCCCGACACCAGCTCCGCCAGCGCCGCCTGGCCGTTGCCGGACACGCCGGCGATGCCGAGCACCTCGCCGCTCCGGACCTGCAGCGACACGCCGTCGAGACGCGGTCGGCCATCGGCGCCGCGCAGCCCGACGCCCTCCAGCGCCAGCACGGCGGCGCCGGGTGCGGCCGGGCGCCTCTGCACCGAAGGCACCTGGCGCCCGACCATCGCTTCGGCCAAAGCGGCGCGGTCGACCGCCGCCGTCGCCATCCGGGCAACGACCCGGCCGCCGCGCAGCACGACGACGCGCTGGCTGATCGCCAGCACCTCGGCCAACTTGTGCGAGATGAAGACGATGGCGAGGCCCTGCGCCGCCAGCCGCCGCAGCGTCGCGAACAGCCCCTCGGCCTCCTGCGGCGTCAGCACCGCCGTCGGTTCGTCCAGGATCAGGATGCGGGCGTCGCGGTACAGCGCCTTCAGGATCTCGACCCGCTGGCGTTCGCCGACCGACAGCGCCGCGACGGCGGCGTCGAGCGGCACGGCCAGGCCCGACGCCTCGATCAGCGCCGCCAGCCGCGCCCGCGCCGCCCCCTGCCGCCGGGCCGGCCGCCACAGCGATTCGGAGCCGAGGACGATGTTGTCGAACACGCTGAGATTGTCGGCCAGGGCGAAATGCTGGTGCACCATGCCGATCCCGGCCGCCAGCGCCGCCTGCGGCGACCCGGCGGGCAGCGGCACCAGCCGCCCGCCGGCATCGGCGACCTCCACCGTGCCGGCGTCGGCGACGTAATGGCCGAACAGGATGTTCATCAGCGTGGTCTTGCCGGCGCCGTTCTCGCCCAGCAGCGCCAGCACCTCACCGCGGGCGAGGTCCAGGTCGATGCCGTCATTGGCGACCAGGGCGCCGAAGCGCCGGGTGATGCCGCGCAGACGCAGGGCCAGCGTGGCCTGCGAGGCATCACCCATATCGGAAGACACCGTCACGGCGTCGGCTTCGGCTCGCTGTCGTCGACCTTGACCGTGAAGGCGCCGCTTTCGATCTCCTTCTGCCGGGCGGTGACCTTGTCGATGATGGCCTGGTCGACCAGCTTCGGGTCGAGCGCCGCGAGCGAGGCGCCGCCGGCCTTCATGCTGCTGTAGGGGCCGTAATCCTCGGCCTTCCAGCTGCCGCCGGCCACAGCCTTGAGGGCGCGGTCGATGGTCGGCTCCATCTGCCACAGCGCGCTGGCCACCACGGTGCCGGGGTATTCCGACTGGGTGTCGATGACGTTGCCGATGGCGAGCACCTTGCGCTCCTTCGCCGCGTCGGAGACGCCGTAGCGCTCGGCGTAAAGCACGTCGGCACCGGCGTCGACCATGGCGAAGGCCGCTTCCTTGGCCTTGGGCGGGTCGTACCAGGAGCCGATGAAGGTGATCGAGAACTTGGCTTGCGGGTTCACCGCCAGCACGCCGTCCATGAAGGCGTGCATCAGCCGGTTGACCTCCGGGATCGGATAGCCGCCGACCATGCCGATGGTGTTCGATTTGGTCTTCAGCCCGGCGACCATGCCGGTGAGGTACGAGGCGTCCTGGATGTAGTTGTCGAAGACCGAGAAGTTCGGCGCGGCCGGCGGCAGGCTGGAGCCCATCAGGAAGGCGGTGTCGGGGTAGTCCTTGGCCACGGCGCGGGCTCCGCGCTCGACCCCGAAGGCCTCGCCGATGATCAGCTTCTTGCCGCCTTCGGCATATTCGCGCATCACGCGCTCATAGTCGGTGTTCGACACATTCTCGGAATAGACGTAGTCGATCTCGCCCCGGTCCTGCGCCGCCTTCAGCGCCTTGTGCAGCCGGCTGACCCATTGCTGCTCGACCGGCACCGTATAGACCGCCGCCACCGCCAGCTTGTCCGCCGCCCGCGCCTGCGGCAGCGCCGCGGCACTCAGCGCCAGCGCGGCCACGCCGAGCAATGCGCGGCGCCCGATTCGTCCCTGCCCGACTCGTCCCTGCATGTATGCCCCCTGTTTCTTGTCGTTCTGACCAATCGGTCAAGTGTGCAGAAAGCGGCGGGCGGTGCAACAGGACCTGACAGCGAGTTTCCAGGCACCGTCACATCCGTGCGGGCTGTCTCGTCTCTGTCTCCGAACGGGCACGGACGCGATGCGCGGCCCCGGCCTTTCCTGGAGAGACGACATGACCTCGAATTCCAAGCGAGTCTTCGCCACGGCGGCCCTGGCCGGAATGCTGGCGCTGGGCTTCGCCGGCGGCCAGGCCTGGACCGCCCTGGCCGCCGGGACGATGGATGCCCGCGGCCAGGCCATCACCGCGCTGGCGGAGCAGAAGCTGGCGAACATCCCGGGCAAGACGCTGACCGCGCTGACCGTCGACTACGCGCCGGGCGGCAGCACACCGGCGCATCACCACGCCGCCTCGGCCACGCTGTTCGCCTATGTCGTGTCCGGCGCCATCCGGTCCCAGGTCAATGGCGGCCCGACCGAGGTGTTCCATGCCGGCCAGTTCTGGATCGAACAGCCGAACTCGGCCCATGGCATCAGCGAGAACGCCAGCACCACGGAGCCGGCGAAGCTGGTGGTGGTCGCGATCGGCGACGACGGCGCGACCCTGACCACCTTCGACAAATAGGCTTGGCGACAAATCGGTCCCGGAAGGGCGGCCGGCGTGACAGGCCGGCCGCCCCGCTACAGCTTGCGGGGGTTGCCCTTCAGGAGCTTGCCGGAGATGGCCGGGTCGTTCTTGGATTTCAGGGTCACGTCGTCACCGGCAATCGAGATCGCAGCGCAATCCCCGTCCTGGGGTGCCGCCCCGGTTGCGGCCACGCAGAACATGCCGTCCTCCCGGACCGACCATTGGACGGATTCCGGTTTCTCGGTGGTGTCGCCGCCATCCTTGGCGTACCGGCCGGTCCTGTCCGGCAGGACGTAAAGGGAGACCTTGACGCCGGGATCGTCGGGCGTGGCGAAGACGAGCGTGTTGCCGATCAGGGCCTTGATCGCCGCCTTGCCGGCGACTGCGCCCGTCGTCTGCGCCAGCGCCCCGCCTGATATCACCGGCTGCAACAGCACGGCCGCGACCAGCATCCGCTTTCTCAACGACATCATGTCCCGTCCCCTCCCCGTTTCGTTCGCCGACCCGTCAGCCCTTGAGCCCGATCACCTCGCGGCCGATCAGCATGCGCCGGACCTCGGAGGTGCCGGCACCGATCTCATACAGCTTGGCGTCGCGCAGCAGCCGGCCGGTGGCGAATTCGTTGATATAGCCATTGCCGCCCAGGGCCTGGATCGCCTGCAGCGCCATCCAGGTCGCCTTTTCCGCGGCGTAGAGGATGGCGCCGGCCGCGTCCTGCCGGGTCACCCGGCCGCGGTCGCAGGCATGGCCGACGGCGTAGACGTAGGCGCGGCTGGTGTTCAGCGCGACATACATGTCGGCCACCTTGCCCTGCATCAGCTGGAATTCGCCGATCGCCCGGCCGAACTGCTTGCGGTCGCGGACATAGGGCAGGACGATGTCGAGGCAGGCCTGCATGATGCCCAGCGGGCCGCCGGCCAGCACCGCGCGCTCATAGTCCAGGCCGCTCATCAGCACCCGCACGCCCGACCCGACCTGGCCGAGCACATTCTCCTCCGGCACCTCGCAGTCCTGGAACACCAGCTCGCAGGTGTTGGAGCCGCGCATGCCGAGCTTGTCGAGCTTCTGGGCGGTTGAGAAGCCCTTGAACCCCTTTTCGACCAGGAAGGCGGTGATGCCGCGCGGCCCGGCGGCCGGGTCGGTCTTGGCGTAGACCACCAGCGTGTCGGCATCCGGCCCGTTGGTGATCCACATCTTGGTGCCGTTCAGCACGTAGCGGTCGCCCCGCTTCTCGGCCTTCAGCTTCATCCCGACGACGTCGGACCCGGCCCCCGGCTCGGACATCGCCAGCGCGCCGACATGCTCGCCCGAGATCAGCTTCGGCAAATAGCGGCGCTTCTGTTCGGCGCTGCCGTTCAGCTTGATCTGGTTGACGCAGAGGTTGGAATGGGCGCCGTAGGACAGGCCGACCGAGGCGGAGGCGCGGGAGACCTCCTCCATCGCCACCACATGCTCCAGGTAGCCCAGGCCGACGCCGCCGTACTCCTCCTCGACGGTGATGCCGTGCAGACCAAGCGCCCCCATCTCGGGCCACAGCGCCCGCGGGAAGGTGTTGTCCAGGTCCATCTGTGCGGCGAGTGGAGCGATCCTATCTCCGGCGAAACGCGCCG
>NZ_JBYRFX010000172.1:0-3695 GCF_057815775.1 Inquilinus sp. | reverse complement strand
AGGCGCGGCTGGCCGGGCTGAACACAGCTGTTCTGGCCGAACCCCGGCTGGTCGAGATCCCGGTGGCCTATGGCGGCGCCTTCGGCCCCGACCTGTCCGAGCTGGCGGCGCATCACGGCCTGACCGAGGAGGAGGTGATCGCCCTGCATTCGGCTGGCGAATACCGCGTCCACATGATCGGCTTCACCCCCGGCTTCCCCTTCCTCGGCGGGCTGCCGGAGCGGCTGGCGACGCCGCGCCGGTCCTCGCCGCGGCTCAGGATCCCGGCCGGCACCGTCGCCATCGGCGGGCCGCAGACCGGCATCTACCCGGTCGAATCGCCTGGCGGCTGGAACCTGATCGGCCGCACGCCGCTGGCGCTGTTCCTGCCGGCGGGCGACCCGCCCAGCCTGCTGGCGGCCGGCGACCGCATCCGCTTCCGCCCGGTCTCGGCCGAAGAGTTCGCGACCCTGTCGGGAGACGCCAAGTGACCGTCGAGGTAATTGACCCCAGGGTCGAGGTTATCGATCCCGGCCTGCTGTCGACGGTGCAGGATCTCGGCCGCACCGGCCACCGCCGGCATGGCGTGGTGGTGGGCGGGGCGATGGACCGGCGCTCGCACGCCGTCGCCAACATTCTGGTCGGCAATGATCCCGGCGCCGCGACCATCGAGATGACGCTGATGGGCGCCGCGCTGCGCTTCCCGGTCGAGACGCTGATCGCCCTGGCCGGTGGCGGCATGCGCGGCACGATCGGCGGCGAGCCGGTGCCGCTGCGCCGGCCGGTGCTGGTGCCGGCGGGGGCGGAGTTGCGCTTCACCCCGACCAATATCGGCTGCCGCACCTATCTGGCGGTGGCGGGCGGCATCGACGTGCCGCCGGTGCTCGGCAGCCGCTCGACCTATCTGCGCGCCGGCCTCGGCGGGCTCCAGGGCCGGGCGCTGCAGGCCGGCGACCGGCTGGCGGCGGGGGCACCGACGGCGCTGGGTGAAAGGCTGGCCCGGCTGCTGGCAGCGGACCGGGGCGAGCTGCCCTTTGCGGCCACCACCTGGTTCGCCAGCGCCGATCTCGACCCGTCGCTGCGCCAGTCGCCGCATGTCCAGGTGCTGCCCGGGCTGCAGGCGACGGCGTTCAACCAGGACAGCCTGGCCGCCTTCCATGCCGAACGCTACACCCTCAGCCCGCGTTCCGACCGCATGGGCTACCGGCTGGACGGGCCGGCGCTGAGCCTCAGCGTCCAGCGCGACTTGCTGTCCGAGGCGGTGACCACGGGCACGGTGCAGGTGCCGCCCGAGGGCCTGCCAATCGTGCTGATGGCCGATGCCCAGACCACCGGCGGTTACCCCCGCATCGCCCAGGTGGTCGATGCCGACCTGCCGGTGCTGGGCCAGCTGCGCCCCGGCGACACGCTGCGCTTCGTGCCGGTCGGCTTGGCGATGGCGGAGCAGCGCCGCCGCCGCATCCGGCTCGATCTCAAGCGCCTGGCGGCAGGGGTGCAGATCCACGCCGGGGCCTGAACCCGACCGAAGGAAAGACGGCCTGCGCGCAGGGATACGCGACACCGAGATCTGGTTCGACATCGACGGCGCCGGGCTGGTGCCCGATGGCGGCACGATGCGGGAGCGGCCGACCGGCTTCCTGATCCATGGCGGCCCCGGTTCCGACCACAGCGGCTTCAAGCCGAGCATGAGCCCGCTGGCCGGCCACATGCAGCTGGTCTATTTCGACCATCGCGGCCAGGGCCGCTCCGGCCGCGGCGACCCGGCGCGCTATACGCTGGACGAGAATGTCGAGGATATGGAGGCGCTGCGCCGGCATCTCGGCCTGGGCCCGATCGCCAGCATCGGCACCAGCTATGGCGGCATGGTGGCAATGGCGCATGCGGCGCGGTATCCGGAGGCGGTGTCGCATCTGGTGCTGATCGTCACCGCGGCGCATGGCGGCTTCATTCCGCGGGCCCAACAGATCCTGCGCCAGCGCGGCAATGCCGCCCAAATCCAGGCCGGCGAGACGCTGTGGGCCGGCGGCTTCCGCGACGAGGAGGAACTGCGCCGCTACTACGACGCCATGGGGCCGCTCTATGCCCTGCGGCACGACCCGGTCGCCGCCAAGGCGAATCGCGGCCGGGGTATCGGGTCGCCGGACGCGATCAACCGCGCCTTCGGCCCGGACGGCTTCCTGCGCCGGCTCGACCTGCGGCCGGAGCTGGCGCGGATCACCGCGCCGACCCTGATCCTGGCCGGCCGCCACGACTGGATCTGCCCGCCGGAATTCTCCGAGGAGATCCACCGCCTGATCCCCGGCTCGGCCCTGCGCATCTTCGAGAACAGCAGCCATTCCATCCGGGTGGACGAACCCGAAGCCCTGCGCCAGGCGATCGCCGGCTTCGTGGCGGGGTAGGGGGTATCCGAAGGATTTTCGCGTTGCCTCGCCCCGCGGCGCGGGAGAGGCAACGCAAACGGGCGTCAGCCGAATCCGTCGGCGCGCAGGTGCACGGCTGCCTGCAGCCGCTGCCAGGCCTGGGCCTCGCGGCGCCGGATTTCGGCGGCGATCAGCTCTTCATCCGATGGGCCATCCGGCGGGCCGGTCGCAGCCGTTGGTCCGGTGTCTGCCGATGCCGGCAAGGGCGGTGGTGGCGACGGGAAGATCTCGTCGGTGTCGGTGTCGAGCATGTAATGCTCGGTCACGGGACGGCCGAGTTCGGCCGACGGCACCCGGCGGAAGCGCCCACGCCGGAAGCGGATGCCGGCAACGCTGAGGGTTTCGGCCTCTTCGGGCCCGTCTTCCTCCTCCGGCGTCGCCCCGGTGACAAAGGCCGGCCCTTCGGGCTTGATGCCGAGGCTGCGGCACAGCTGCCGGATCAGCACATCGGCCGGCGGAATGGTCTCGGCCCGGTCGGTGTCGATGCGGTCGCAGGTGTCCAGCCGGTCCCACATCGCACCGGTCAGACGCTCGCGGGCTTCGGGGGCGTCCGGTGTGGCGGCGTCGATGGCCTGCATCACGCCCTGGGCGACGGCATGGAGACGTTCGGCCCGCGCCGCCTGCGCTGCGTCCCGCCTGTCCTCGACCGCGTGCCGGGCCTTCTGCCGTTGCTCCTGCAGCCGGGCCTTCAGCGCGATCGAACGGCGGACGCCGAGGAACAGGTGGCTGAAGCGGGTTTCCGCCGCCCCGGCCTCGGCCATATCCTGCTTCTCCCGCATGGCCGTGACGCCATGGACCTGGAATTCCCGGGCAAATCCGACGCTGAGCGCCTCCAAATCGGACAGCAGCGCCCACTCCCGCGCAAACGCCTCCGCTGCCGGTGAGGCGGTGGGGGCTTCGGGCGTGGTGGCGACTTGTGTCATTCCTTGATAGGAACATAAAGGGAACAAAAAGTCAAGCAAGCACCGCCTCACCACTCTCCACCGTCATTACGAGGAGGCGAAGCCGACGAAGCAATCCATTGGCCCGTGCAAGCTGCTGCATGGATTGCTTCGCTGCGCTCGCAATGACGGTTTTGGGGTGGGCCGGCTGACCCGTCTTGCGCACCCCACCGTCGCGGAACGAACCGGCCTCCAGGATTCAGCGATAAAAATTCGTGGTTGATCTCAATTCCACGCGGTGGCACGGCTTTGTCCGACCCAAGGGAAGGACGATTCGATGCTCCGCCACGGCCAGATCCTCACCGCCGGCCTGCTGGCCGTCCTGCTCTGCAGCGCTCCGGCCGCGGCCGAGACC
>NZ_JBYRFX010000171.1:0-2062 GCF_057815775.1 Inquilinus sp. | reverse complement strand
GCGACGGCGAAGGAGAACGCCATGGAGAAGCCGACATAGCCGAGATAGAGGAACGGCGGATGGATGGCGAGGCCGGGGTCCTGCAGCAGCGGGTTCATGTCCTGGCCGTCGAGCGGCGCGGGGCTGAGCCGCAGGAACGGGTTCGAGGTCAGGATGATGAAGGCCAGGAAGCCGATGCCGATCATGCCCTGCACCGCCAGCACCCGGGCCTTCAGCGTCGGCGGCAGGTTTTCACCGAACACCGCCACCGAGGCGCCGAACAGGGCCAGGATGAGGACCCAGAGCAGCATCGAGCCCTCATGGTTCCCCCACACGCCGGTGACCTTGTACAGCATCGGCTTCAGCGAATGGCTGTTGCCGGCCACCGTGGCCACCGAGAAGTCGGAGACGACATAGGCCCAGGTCAGGGCGGCGAAGGCGATCAGGATGGCCGCCAGCTGCAGCGTCGCCGCCGGCTCCGCGATCGCCATCATGCCGGGATGGCGCCGGGCGGCACCCCACAGCGGCAGCGTCGACTGGATCACCGCGAGAAGCAGCGCCAGGATCAGGGCGTAGTGGCCGATCTCGGGAATCATTGGGTGACCACGGCGGGGTTGGGTGCGGCCTCGGCGGAGACGGCGGGCTTGCCGGCGGCACCGGGCGCCATGGGATGGCCGGCATCCTGCAGCGCCTTGGCGACCTCGGGCGGCATGTATTTTTCGTCGTGCTTGGCCAGCAGCTCGTCCGCCACGAAGGTGCCGTCCGGCCCGACCCGGCCATGGGCGACCACGCCCTGCCCCTCGCGGAACAGGTCCGGCACGATGCCGCCATACCGCACCGCCACGTCATAGGCGGTGTCTGTCACGGTGAAGGTGATGGTCTGGCCATCGGGCAGATGCTGCAGCGAGCCCTTGACCACGAGACCGCCGAGGCGGAAGCGCTGGCCCTCCGCCACCTTGCCGGCATGCAGCTCGCTGGGGCTGTAGAAGAACAGCAGATTGTCCTGGAACGCGCTCAGGGCCAAAGCGGAGGCGGTGCCCAGGCCGAGGGCGGCGAGGCCGAGCATCATCAGCCGGCGGCGCTTGCGGGTCATGCCCGCTTCCTCCGGCCGCGCAGCTGTTCCAGCGCATCGAGGGCACGCCGGCTGCTGCGCCGCCGCACCAGGGTGGCGACGACCAGGCCGGTCAGCACCACCGCGGCGGCGCCATACGCGCTCCAGACATAGGCGGCGTAGCCGCCCATCGCGAAGAACTCAGCCATGGCGCGTCATCCGGCCAGCCGCTCCAGCCCCGGGGTGTCGTCGCCCCCGGCCCCACGGCCTGACGCGGCCATGGCGGTGGCCAGGCGCAGGGCGCGGATCCGGCGCTCGGCGATCTCGGTCTCGGTGCGCAGCAGCACCAGCCAGACGAACAGCGCGGTGAAAGCGACCGCCATGACCAGCAGCGGCCACAGAATCGAGGGGTCGAGCGAGGACCCGCCCAGCTTCATCACCGAGGCCGGCTGGTGCAGCGTGTTCCACCAGTCGACCGAGAATTTGATGATCGGCAGGTTGACCGCCCCGACCAGGGTCAGCACCGCGCCGGCCTTGAGGCCGCGCTGCTGGTCGTCGAAGGCCGAGACCAGGACGATGTAGCCGAGATAGATGAAGAACAGGATCAGCACGCTGGTCAGCCGGGCGTCCCACACCCACCAGGTGCCCCACATCGGCTGGCCCCACAGCGAACCGGAGGCCAGGCACAGCGCGGTGAAGCCGGCGCCCAGCGGCGCCGCCGCCTTGGTGTAGAGCTCGGCCACCGGATGCTTCCACACCAGCCCGACGGCGGAGGCCACGGCCATGGTGGCGTAGACCATGGTGGCCATCCAGGCGGCGGGGACATGGATGTACATGATCCGCACCGTCTCGCCCTGCTGGTAGTCCGCGGGAGCCGTGAACCAGGCCATGTAGAGGCCGACGCCGAGGAGCAGCACTGAAGCGCCGACAAGCCAGGGCAGCAGGCGGCCGCTGAAGCTCATGAAGCGGGTCGGATTGGCGAGTTCGAGGATCATCGAACCGATTTAGCGGGCCTGAGGCAAGCCTGCAACG
>NZ_JBYRFX010000170.1:0-1729 GCF_057815775.1 Inquilinus sp. | reverse complement strand
GCCGGCTGCATCTGTGGCGCCTGGCGATCAAGCCGGGCCGACCGGTGGCGCTGGGCCAGATCGGCGACGTGCCGCTGCTGGGCCTGCCCGGCAACCCGGTCGCGGTCATGGTGACCTTCCTGCTGGTCGCCCGGCCGATCCTGCTGCGCCTGGCCGGTGCCGAGGACCTGCCGCTGCGCCGCTTCCCGGTCGTCGCCGGCTTCGACCACAAGAAGAAGCCGGCGCGGCGCGAATTCATCCGGGCGGTGCTGGAGACCGATGCGTCGGGCACCCTGGTCGCCCGCCGGCACGGCCGCGAAGGATCCGCGATCCTCAGCTCCCTGGCCGGCGCCGAGGGGTTGGTCGAGCTGGGCGAAGACATGACCCGCGTGGCGCCAGGCGATCCGGTTGCCTATATCCCGTTGAGCGCCCTCATCTGAGACACTCATGAAGCTCCTGTATTTCGCCTGGGTCCGCAGCAAGATCGGCATGGCCGGAGAGACGGTGACGCCGCCGGAGACGGTGCGCGACGTCGCCGGGCTGCTGGCTTGGCTGCATGGCCGCGGCGCCAATTATGCCGATGCGCTGGCCAACCCGGCGGTGGTCCGGGTCGCAGTCAACCAGCGCTTCGCCAAACCGGCCGACCCGGTGGCCGCGGGCGATGAGATCGGGCTGTTCCCGCCCGTGACGGGGGGCTGAGATGGCCGTGTTCGTCCAGGAGGCGGATTTCGATCCGGGTGTGGAAATGGCCGCGCTGTCGGCCGGCCGCACCGATGTCGGCGCCGTCGCCAGTTTCGTCGGGCTGGTGCGCGGCGTCGCCGGCGGCACCACGGTCACGGCGATGACGCTGGAGCATTACCCCGGCATGACCGAGCGGCAGCTGGAGGAGATCGAGGTCGAGGCCCGGTCGCGCTGGCCGCTGCTGGAGGTCCGCATCCTGCATCGCTTCGGCCGGCTGGAGCCGGGTGACCGGATCATGTTCTGCGGCGTCGCCTCGACCCATCGCGAAGCCGCCTTCGAGGCCTGCGCCTTCCTGATGGACTGGCTGAAGACCAAGGCGCCGTTCTGGAAAAAGGAAGAGACGCCGGAGGGCGAACGCTGGGTTGAGGCCAAGGCCGAGGACGACGCGGCCGCGGACCGCTGGCGCTGAATTCAGTCCTGCCGATTCCACGCTTCTCACCGTGCCGGGGGCGGTGTAGCCCGACGGTAACGATGGGGGAAACGCGGCATGGTGCAGGTATCGGCGCAACCGCCGGCGGGCTGGGCTGACCTGCTCGCCGAAGGGCGGCTGCCGAAATTCGCGATGATCTGCCTGGGGATCTGGCTGAACGCGGCCGATTCCCTGGTCACCGCCACTATCATGCCCAGCGTCGGCGCCGATCTGGGCGGCTATGCCTATTTCAGCTGGGCCACGGCCGGGTTCCTGATGGGTGCGATCCTGGCCGGCGCCAGCACCGGGCGGCTGTCGGAGCAGTTCGGCCTGCGCTGGGCCTCCGCCATCGCCGGGCTGGCCTTCGCGCTGGGCTGCGTGGCGAGCGCCGCGGCCCCGACCATCGGCATCTTCCTGGCCGGCCGGCTGCTGCAGGGCATCGGCAGCGGCTGGGTCGCCGGCTTTTCAATGATCGCCATCGCCATCCTGTTCCCCGAACGCCATCTGGCCCGGATGTTCGCCGTGGCCTCCGGCATCTGGGGCATCGCCACGGTGCTGGGCCCCCTGGTCGGCGGCCTGTTCGCCCAGGCCGGCGACTGG
>NZ_JBYRFX010000169.1:0-9581 GCF_057815775.1 Inquilinus sp. | reverse complement strand
CGGTGCGCTGGACGGCGGAGCGGATCGAGGAGTTCCTGGCCGCGACCCATGGCCGGGACGTGGAGAGCCGGGCCGAGCTGGCGCTGGACGCGGATGGCAAGGTGCTGGGC
Source organism: Inquilinus sp. (assembly GCF_057815775.1). Lineage (NCBI taxonomy): Bacteria > Pseudomonadati > Pseudomonadota > Alphaproteobacteria > Rhodospirillales > Rhodospirillaceae > Inquilinus > Inquilinus sp. The sequence continues at coordinate 9,471 of NZ_JBYRFX010000169.1, read as the reverse complement.
TACCGGGTCCGGTCGCTGTGCAATGTCGGGGCCTATGCCAGCACCGCCGGCATCATCATCCAGTTGATGATCGGGCCCTGGGTGTCGACCAGCATCTACGACATCCGCACCATCGATCTCGAATTCACCGCCATCCTGACCCACACCGCCCCGACCGCCGCCTATCGCGGTGCCGGGCGGCCGGAGGCGATCTTCCTGATCGAGCGGCTGTTCGACGCCGCCGCACGCAAGCTGGGCCTCGACCCGGTCGAGATCCGCCGCCGCAACCTGATACATCCGGACCAGATGCCCTACACCAATGCGATGGGGCAGACCTATGACAGCGGCAAGTTCGGCTCAATCGTCGACCAGGCGGTGAAGCTGGCCGACTGGGACGGCTTCGCCGCCCGCGAGGCGGAGTCGCGGGCCCGCGGCCTGCTGCGCGGCCGCGGCCTGGCCTCGTTCCTGGAATGGACCGGCGGCAACGTGTTCGAGGAGCGGGTGACGGTCCAGGTCTCCGGCACCGGCGAGATCGAGGTCTATGCCTCGACCATGCCGATGGGGCAGGGGATCGCGACCTCCTACGCCCAGCTCGTGGTCGACGTCTTCGGCGTGCCGCTCGACAAGATCCGCATCATCCAGGGCGACACCGATCGCGGCTCGGGCTTCGGCAGCGCCGGTTCCCGCTCGCTGTTCACCGCGGGGTCGGCGATCCACCATGCCTCCGAGACGGCGGTGAAGACCGGGCGGGAGTTGGCCGGCGAGGCGTTGGAAGCCGCCGCCGCCGACATCGAATATGCCGAAGGTGTGTTCCGGATCGCCGGCACCGACCGCAGCATCGGCCTGTTCGAACTGGCCGACCGCCAGCCCGACCGCCGCATCTTCATCGACGCGACCAGCAAGGTGAACGGCCCGAGCTGGCCGAATGGCTGCCACATCTGCGAGGTCGAGATCGACCCGGATACCGGCGTCGTCGACATCCTGTCCTACGCCTCGGCCAATGATGTCGGCCGCGTCGTCAACCCGATGATCGTGCGCGGCCAGCTCGACGGCGGCGCCGTTCAGGGCATCGGCCAGGCCCTGGGCGAGCACATGGTCTACGACCGGGACACGGGCCAGGCGATGACCGCCAGCCTGATGGACTACATGATGCCGCGGGCGGACATCATCCGCAGCTTCGTGCATGAGCTCGACCAGTCGACGCCGTGCCTGAACAACCCGCTGGGCGTGAAGGGCGTCGGCGAGCTCGGCACCATCGGCGCCACCCCGGCGGTGGTCAACGCCGTGGCCGACGCCCTGGCCCGCGCCGGCCGGGCCGACCGCGCCGACCGGATCCAGATGCCGCTGACCCCGGCGGCAGTTTGGCAGGCGCTGCAGTAGGGCAGGGAGAGCACTCCCTTCACACGGGAGTGCCTTCGCGTTACCCCGCCAGCTGCTGCGCCGCTTCCAGCTTGCCGTTGATTTCCAGCCAGGCTTCCTCGGCTGCGTCCAGCTTGGACTGCAGGTCGTGCATGGCGATCTGCTGTTCGGTCGCCGCCCCGGGGTTGGCGTAGAGGGTGGTGTCGGCCAGCTTGGCCTCGACCTTCTTCTTGTCGCGCTCCAGCGTCTGGATCCGGCTTTCGATCTGGCGGATCTCCTGGCGCAGCGGCGTCAGCTGCGCCCGGGCCTCGGCGGCCAGTCGGCGCTGTTCCTTGCGCTCGGCCTGGCTCAGCTTCTCGCCCTTGTTGCCGGACCGTTCCTGCCGGCGCTGTTCGACCAGCAGGCGGCGGTAGTCGTCGAGATCGCCGTCGAACGGGTGCACCCCGCCATCCCGTACCAGCAGCAGCCGGTCGGCGGTCAGCTCGATCAGATGCGGGTCGTGGGTGATCAGCACCACGGCGCCCTCATACTCGTTCAGCGCCTGGACCAGCGCCTGGCGGCTGTCGACGTCGAGATGGTTGGTCGGTTCGTCGAGCAGCAGCAGCTGCGGCGCCTCGCGCGCCATCAGGGCCAGCAGCAGCCGCGCCTTCTCGCCGCCCGACATGTCGCCGATCCGGGTCTCGGACCGGCGCTGGACGAAGCCGAAGCGGCCGAGATGGGCGCGGATCTTCTCATCGGTCACGCCGGGCATCGCCCGCCGCGCCTGGGCGATGGCGTTGACCGTCAGGTCCAGCTCCTCCGCCTGGTGCTGGGCGAAATAGCCGACCTTGAGCTTGGAGGATTTGCGTAGCTCACCCGCCATCGGCTCCAGCCGCCCGGCGAACAGCTTGACCAGGGTCGACTTGCCGTTGCCGTTGGCGCCCAGCAGGGCGATGCGGTCGTCCATGTCGACCCGCAGGTCCAGGCCCTTCAGCACCGGCCGCTGGTCGTAGCCGACCGTCACCTTGTCCAGCACCAGGATCGGCGGCGCCAACTCCTGCGGCTTGGGGAAGTCGAAGCTGATCGACTGGTCTTCGACCAGGGCGACGATCGGCTCCATCTTCTCCAGCGCCTTCATCCGGCTCTGCGCCTGACGGGCCTTGGTGGCCTTGGCCTTGAACCGGTCGACGAAGCTCTGCATGTGCTCGCGCTGGGCGATCTGGCGCTTCTGCAGCGACGCCATGTGGTCCAGCCGCATCCGCCGGGTCTGCTCGAACTGGTCATAGCCGCCGGTGTAGGCGGTCAGCTTCGAATTCTCGAGATGGATGGTCATGTCGACCACCCGGTTCAGCAGGTCGCGGTCGTGGCTGACCATCAGGATGGTGTGCGGATAGCTCTTCAGCCAGGTCTCGAGCCACAGCGTCGCTTCGAGGTCGAGATGGTTGGTGGGTTCGTCCAGCAGCAGCAGGTCGGGCTGCAGGAACAGCGTCGCCGCCAGTGCCACGCGCATGCGCATGCCGCCGGAGAGGTCGCCGACCGGGCGGCCCTGGGCCTCGGTGTCGAATCCCAGGCCGGCCAGGATGATGGCGGCGCGGGCCGGGGCGCTGTGCGCGTCGATGTCGACCAGGCGGGCATGGATCTCGACGATCCGGTCCGGGTCCTCGGCGGTCTCGGCCTCGTCCAGCAGTGCTGCGCGCTCGGTGTCGGCGGCCAGCACGGTGTCGAGCGGCTGGCCGGCCCGGCCGGCACCTCCTGCGCCACGCTGGCCATGCGCCAGCGCGCGGGATAGCCGATCTGCCCGCCGTCGAGCCCGATCTCCTTCCGGATCGCGCGCAGCAGGGTGGATTTGCCGGTCCCGTTATGGCCGACGAGGCCGGCCTTGTGCCCTGCCGGCACCGACACCGAAGCGGTGTCGAGCAGCGAGCGGCCGGCAATGCGGATGGTGACGTCCTGGATCTGAAGCATGGCGCCGGGGTCATAGCACGGTCGGACCGGATTCGGGCCCCGCGATTCATGCAGTCCGGTTGCCGGATCGGGGCGGCCCGTCTATAAGGCCGCGCAATTCCCATTCCAAACGCCCGTACGAGGACCAAATGGCTGAGCGCACCCTGTCGATCATCAAGCCGGACGCCACCCGCCGCAACCTGACCGGCAAGATCAACGCCAAGTTCGAGGATGCCGGCCTGCGCATCGTCGCGCAGAAGCGCCTGCAGCTGACCCGCGCCCAGGCCGAGGCGTTCTACGGCGTGCACGCGGCCCGGCCGTTCTTCAACGACCTCTGCGCCTTCATGATCTCGGGCCCGGTCGTGGTCCAGGTGCTGGAAGGCGACAACGCCGTCGCCAAGAACCGCGACGTGATGGGCGCCACCAACCCGGCCAACGCCGCCGAGGGCACCATCCGCAAGGAATTCGCGGAATCGATCGAAGCCAACTCCGTCCACGGCTCCGATTCGGCCGAGAACGCCGCGATCGAGATCGCCTACTTCTTCGCCGGCACCGAAATCGTCGTCTGATATCGGACCGAGTCCGTCACCCCGGCGTGAGACGGCACAGCCGTCTCACGCCGGTCGACCGGGGTGACGGCTGTGTCCGGCCTCGCCGGACGCGCAAACAAAAAGGGCCGGCCCACAATGGGGCCGGCCCTTTTTTATTCCGTGGTCCGCCGGTCAGAGCAGGAACAGCGCCATGCCGATCAACAGGATGGCGATGGCGACGATGGCCCAGGTGCTGAACTTCACGAAGCTGGCATACATCTGCCGCCGCGCTGCCAGCAATTCGTCCGGCGCCTGAGTCGTGCCTGGGTGGGACATTGCAACCATCCTCGTCCGCATCTTTCGTGTGTCGGGACCTGGGCACCATTTACGAACGGAGCCCGGATTTGTCCAGTTAAATTGGGCACAATTGTCGCAGCGGCCCGGCGTGAATTGTGACAATTGTCACAAGGGGTTGCGCAAAGCACCGGTTCCGGCCGCTGTATCTGCGATGCGGGCCCGGTTCGCTTCGATCGTCACCCGGCCTTCGGCGACCCAGCGCAGCGCCATCGGATAGCAGCGATGCTCCTCGACCAGGATGCGGGCGGCCAGGGCGGCGGCGTCGTCGCCGTCCAGCACCGGCACCGCGGCCTGGACCAGGATCGGGCCGTCATCGACCACCGGGCGCACGACATGCACGGTGCAGCCGGCCAGCCTGACCCCGGCGGCCAGCGCCCGCTCATGGGTGTGCAGCCCCGGGAAGGCCGGCAGCAGCGACGGATGGACGTTGAGGATGCGGTCGTGCCAGCTTCCGACGAAATCGGCGCTCAGCACCCACATGAAGCCGGCCAGGCAGATCAGCTCGACCTCGGCCGCCTGCAGGGCGGCATCCACCGCCGCCTCGAACTCGGCCTTCGTGCGATGGGCCTTGCGGTCGACCGCAGCGGTGGCGATGCCGCGCTGCGCCGCGAGGGCGAGGCCGCCGGCATCGGGGCTGTCGGCCAGGACCAGGGCGATCTCGGCGGGGAAATCGGCGGCGGCGCAGGCCTCGGCCAGGGCCAGCATGTTGCTGCCCCGGCCGGAAATCAGAACCCCGACCTTCAGCCGGCCCATGCCGAATCCGCTCCAGCGATCGCGACCGAGCGGCCGGCATCGGCGACGACGCGGCCGATCCGGTACACCGTCTCGCCATGCTCGGCCAGGATCGCCGTCAGCGCCTCGGCCCGGTCCGGCGCCGCGATCACCACCATGCCGATGCCGCAGTTGAAGGTGCGCGCCAGTTCGGCCGTGCTCAGGCCGCCCTGGCTGCCCAGCCAGCGGAACACCGGGGGCAGGGGCCAGGCGGCGGCGTCGAGGGCGACGCCCAGCCCGTCCGGCAGCACCCGCGGAATGTTCTCGGTCAGGCCGCCGCCGGTGATGTGCGCCATGGCATGCACGCCGCCGGAGCGGATGGCGGCCAGGGTGCTCTTCACATAGATCCGGGTCGGGGTCAGGAAGGCTTCGCCGACCGTCTTGTCGTTGGCGAAGGGCGCCGGCGCATCCCAGCTCAGCCCGGCATCGGCGACGACGCGGCGGACCAGCGAATAGCCGTTGGAATGGACGCCGGTCGAGGCGATGCCCAGCACCACGTCGCCGTCGCGCACATCCTTGCCGGTCAGCGCCTCGTCGCGCTCGACCGCGCCGACGGAGAAGCCGGCGAGATCGTAGTCGCCGGCGGCATACATGCCTGGCATCTCGGCCGTCTCGCCACCGACCAGGGCGCAGCCGGCTTGGCGGCAGCCTTCGGCGATGCCGCGCAGCACGCCGACGCCGACCGAGCGGTCGAGCTTGCCGGACGCGAAATAGTCGAGGAAGAACAGCGGCTCGGCGCCCTGCACCACCAGGTCGTTGACGCACATGGCGACGAGGTCGATGCCGACGCTGTCGTGCCGGCCGGTCTCGATCGCCACCTTCAGCTTGGTGCCGACGCCGTCGGTGGCGGCGACCAGGATCGGGTCGCGGAAGCCAGCGGCCTTGGGGTCGAACAGCGCGCCGAAGCCGCCCAGCCCTTCCATCATGCCGCGGCGGCGGGTGCTTTCGGCCAGCGGCTTGATATCGCCCACGAAGGCCTCGCCCTCGGCGATGTTCACGCCGGCACGGCTGTAGGCGTCGGTGCTTTCCTTGGGGTCAGTCGGCGGGCACATGATGACCTCGCAAAGAGGGGTGCTATATAAAGGCGGATTATCCGTGCGGATGGGCGCGGACCATAGCGGAACCGGAAGGCTTTGCAATGATGCTTCGCATCGGATCGAGTGTGGTGCTGGCGACCGTGCTGCTGTGCGCGGGGCCGGTGGCGATCCACGCCCAGACCGCGGCGCAAGGCGGGGCGCCGATCGCAGGCAACGCCTCCGGCTACTCGGTCGACGGCATCGCGGTCGAGGCCACGGCGGCGAATGCGACCGACGCGCGGGCCAAGGCCTTCGCCCAGGGGCCGCGCAAGGGGCTGCAGCAGCTGCTGCAGCAGATCGGCGCCGATCCGGCCCGCGCCACCGGCATGTCCGATGCCGATGTCGAGCGGCTGGTCGAACGCTTCCAGGTTCAGTCCGAACAGACCTCGCCCGGCCACTATGCCGCCAAGCTGGCCTACACCTTCCGCAGTTCCGGGGTGCAGCAGCTGCTGGCCGGCGGCGGCGGAAGCGTGGCGACCTTGCCACCCGGCGCGCCGGGCACGCTGACCCCGCCGGGCACGCTGGTGCAGCCGACCCAGCCGGGTGCAGCGCCGAACTTCGTCGCCCACGGTGCCGTCACCGTCACCGTGCCGATCGCGCAGGCCGCCGACTGGTACGACATCCAGGGCCGGCTGACCCGCCTCGGCGGCGTCGTCACCTCGTCCATGGTCAGCCTGACCGCCCGCCAGGCGGTGCTTGAGCTGCGCTTCCCCGGCGACCAGGTCCAGCTGAACCAGATCCTGGCCCAGCAGGGGCTGGTGGTGCAGCAGGGCCCGCAGGCGCTCGAACTGCATCGCGCCGGCGGGCTCTAGGCCGACACGTGACAGAGTCCGCGACACCACCCCCTGGGAGCTGGCGCCGCCGCGCGCGTTACCTGCCGAACCTGCTCAGCCTGGCCCGGCTGATCGTGGCCCCGATCACGATCTGGCTGATTCTCGACGGCCGGCTGGTCTCGGCCTTCTGGATGTTCTCCGCCGCCGCCCTGACCGACGCGATCGACGGCATCCTGGCGCGCTGGCTGCAGGCGCGCACCGCGCTGGGCAGCTATCTCGACCCGATCGCCGACAAGATGCTGCTGGTCGGCACCTATGTCGCCCTGGTCTGGATCGGCAAGCTGCCGGCCTGGCTGGTGGTGCTGGTGGTGGCGCGTGACATCGGCCTGATCCTGGGCGTCCTGGCACTGCATTGCGTCGGCCGCGCCGCCCAGTCGATCAACCCGTCGCTGATCAGCAAGCTGAACACGGTGCTGCAGATCGCGCTGGTGGTGCTGGTCATGGCGATGGCCGGCATCGATGTCGACGCCCGCAATGTGATCGGCACGCTGGTCTGGGTCGTTGCCGCCACCACTATCCTGTCGGGAATCGGCTATCTTCGTGAGACGATACGGCAATTCTTCTCCACAACCGGGGCACACGCGTGAACGCATCGACGCAGATCCGGTTCTGGCTGATCGGCTTCGTCGTGTTCTGCCTGCTGGTGTGGTTGCTCAGCGGCGTGCTGGCGCCCTTCGTCACCGGCATGATCATCGCCTATCTGCTGGACCCGGTGTGCCAGCGGCTGCAGCGGCTGGGCCTGCCGCGCTGGCTGGCGACCACGGTGCTGCTGCTGCTGTTCCTGTTCATGGCGATCCTGGCCGCGCTGATCGTGCTGCCGATCCTGCTGAACCAGGTGACGGGGCTGCTGACTGCCGCCCCCGACTACGTGGCCAAGGCGGCGGCGCGGCTGCAGCCGCTGATCGCCGAACTGCGCCACCGCGTCTCGCAGTCCAACTTCAACGAGATCCAGAAGGCGGTCAGCCAGTATGCCGGCAGCGCCGTGTCCTGGATCGGCGCGGTGATCGGCAGCCTGTGGCAGGGCGGCGTGGCGCTGATCGACCTGCTGTCGCTGGTGTTCATCACCCCGGTGGTCGCGTTCTACATGCTGCGCGACTGGGACCACATGCTCGGCGTGATCGACCAGAACCTGCCGGTGGCGCAGCGCAACACAATCCGCGCCCTGGGCGTCGAGGTGAACTTCACCCTGTCGCGCTTCATCCGCGGCCAGCTGATCGTCTGCCTGCTGCTCGGCCTGTTCTATGCGGTCGCGCTGACCATCGTCGATTTGAACTTCGGCCTGCTGGTCGGGCTGATGACCGGGATCCTGTCGATCATCCCCTATGTCGGCTCGCTGGTCGGTCTGGTCAGCTCGGTCGGCATCGCCATGGTACAGTTCGACGACTGGACGATGTGGGTGGTGGTGCTCGGCATCTTCCTGCTCGGCCAGTTCCTGGAGGGCAATTTCGTCACGCCGAAGCTGGTCGGCGAATCCGTCGGCCTGCATCCGGTCTGGGTGATCTTCGCGCTGCTCGCCGCCGGCAGCCTGTTCGGCTTCACCGGCGTCATGCTGGCGGTGCCGGTGGCGGCGGTGATCGGCGTGCTGTGCCGATTCACGCTGAAGCGCTATCGCGCCAGCGCGCTGTACCGGCGGCCGCCCGATCCGCCCGGCCCCGCCGAGTCCAATATCCCCACGGTGTCATGAGCAAGGCTGTCATGGGCAAGGTGGGCGGAGAGGTGTCGCAGTTCGTTTTCGACCTGTCGCTGCCGCCCGCTTTGGGGCCCGAGGATTTCATCGTCGCCGACAGCAACCGCGAGGCGGCGGGCTGGATCGCGCGCTGGCCCGGCTGGCCGGCCGGGGTGCTGGCGCTGCACGGCGCGCCGGGGGCGGGGAAAAGCCATCTGCTCGGCATCTGGGCCCAGCGCAGCGGCGCCCGGCGCCTGTCCGGCGATGCCCTGGCGGCGGCGGACCCGGCGGAGCTGGCCGCCGCCGGCGCGGTGGCGCTGGACGATGCCGACCGCGTCGCCGGCCATGCCGGGGCCGAACGGGTGCTGTTCCACCTGCACAACCTGCTGAAGGAGGCCGGCGGTTTCCTGCTGTTGGCGGCGCGCCAGCCGCCGGCACGCTGGCCGGTCGTGCTGCCGGACCTGGCATCGCGGCTGAAGGCGGCGCCGGCCGTGGGCCTGGGCGAACCGGACGACGTGCTGCTGGCGCAGGTGCTGGCCAAGCTGTTCGCCGACCGCCAGCTGGCGGTGGGGCCGGAGATCGTGCAGGCGATGCTGGCCCGGATGGAGCGCAGCTTCGCCGAGGCCCGGCGGCTGGTCGCCGAAATCGACGCCGCCAGCCTGGCCCAGGGCCGCTCGATCACCCTGCCGCTGGTGCGCTCGATCCTGGCGGAGCCGGCGGAAGGCTGAACACCGATCGGGGGCGGGCGATGAAGACGCTTTTGCCCGCCATCGTCATCGCGAGCCCCGCAGGGGCGTGGCGATCCAGAATTGTAGCCGTTTGCCCGGTTTGCGCCGGCCGGACTGGATCGCGTCGCTGCGCTCGCGATGACGGCGAGGTGTGTGGATTTGACTTTTTGTTCCCTTTATGTTCTCATCAAGGGATGACACACGCAGCCGCCATCCCCGAGCCACCAACCGCCTTCCCGGCGGTGGAGG
>NZ_JBYRFX010000168.1:0-1650 GCF_057815775.1 Inquilinus sp. | reverse complement strand
GCTGGTCGACACCTATCTCGGGCTGACGCTGATCTACGTCTCCGCCTTCCTGCCGCTGGCGCTGTGGATGATGCGGAGCTTCTTCTCCGGCCTGCCGGTGGTGCTGGAGGAGGCGGCCGCGATCGACGGTGCCGGGCGGATGCGCATCCTGTTCCGGATCGTGCTGCCGCTCGCCGTTCCCGGCCTGATCGCCGCCGGCATCATCACCTTCCTTAGCGTCTGGCAGCAGTTCAGCATCCCCCTGGTCTTCTCGCCGACCAACGCGACCAAACCGCTGACCGTGATGATCCCGGAGCTCGCGTCCCGGCACGACATCAATTACGGCCTGCTCAACGCCGCGGGCATCCTCGCGATCATTCCCCCCTTCATCGTCGTCTTCTTCCTCAACCGGTTCCTGGTGCAAGGCCTGACGGCCGGCACCGGCAAGTGACCGCGCCCGCTTACCCGAGGGATATCCTTATGAATGCAACGGAGCGCAGCATCGTGGAGCAGTTCCCGTTCTGGGACCGCGCGCCACAGCCCCCGATCACGGCCGATGCCGGGCGGCGCTACGTCGTCGTCGGCTGCGGCACCTCCTTCTATCTCGCCCAGAGCGTTGCTGCGGCCATGAACCTCGCAGGCTTCCAGGCCCTGCCGGTGCCGGGAAGCGAATGGACATACCGCCCGCGCGCCTGGGTCGCCGACGAAACCGGCGTCACGGTCATCGTGCTGTCGCGCAGCGGGGAGTCGACCGAATCCGTCCAGGCGGCGCGGCGCAGCCGCCAAGCCGGGCTGCCGGTGATCGGCATCACCTGCGAGGCCGGCAGCAGCCTGGCGCGCAATTCGGACCATGTCCTGTTTGCCGAGACCCATCCCGAGGAAGGCATCGTGATGACCGCCTCGGCCAGCCTCATGGTGCTGCTGGGGCTGCGCTTCATCGGCCAGGCCGTCGGCCCGGAGACGTCGCTTGAGGCCGCCCGGGTGCTGCAGGCGCTCGACCGCGGCCTGCCCGCCGTCCTCGCCGACCGCTCCCACTTCGTGTTTCTCGGCAGCGGCCCGCTCTACGGCATTGCACAGGAAGGCGCGCTGAAGCTGCAGGAGATGAGCCTGAGCTACACCCAGGCCTATCACCCGATGGAATACCGGCATGGCCCGGTCAGCCTGGTCGACGACCGCACGCTCATCGTGATGCTCACCAGCGAGACGCTGCGGGACGAGGAAGCGAAGCTCGCGCGCGAACTGCAGGCCAAGGGCGCGCGGGTGATCGGCTTCGGCGGCCCGGGCGACCTGTCGATCGACGTCACGGCGCCCGATGCCCTCCGCGGCCTGGCCTGCCTGCCCGCGCTGCAACTGCTCGGCGAGCGGGTCGCGCTCCGCCGCGGCATCGATTCCACCGCTCCCCGACACCTGACCAAGGTCGTCCTGGTCGCCTGAGCCGCAAGAGCAAATCGGAAACAGAGAACCGACATGGCAAAGATCACCTTCATCGGCGCCGGCAGCACCGTGTTCGCCCAGAACCTGCTCGGCGACATCCTCAGCTATCCCGAACTCGCGGACAGCGAAATCCATCTCTACGACATCGATCCCGAGCGGCTTTCGACCTCGGAGATCGTGGCGCGGAAGATCGCAGAAGCCCTGAAGATCAGGCCCACCATCGTCGCCACGACCGAT
>NZ_JBYRFX010000167.1:0-4965 GCF_057815775.1 Inquilinus sp. | reverse complement strand
CCTTCGACCGGGCGATCGATCGCCGCAACCTGGACCGGCTGATCGGCCACGGCTTCCTGGCCGAGGACACCGACCGCCTGACCGCCACCCCCGCCGGCCGCCAGCGCCTGGACGCGGTGCTGGCAGCGCTGCTGGGGTGAGGTGAGCAAGCACGAGGCTTGCTCAATGTCCGGCCCGCTTCCAGGTGTTACATTGGACGCAATGGCAAACACGCGGAGGCCCAGTTGATCCGGGACTTCATACGCGACTACATCAAACGCCGGGATAACGAGGCCAAGTACGACGTCTGGTACCGCCGACAGGTGCAACTCGGGCTGGACTCGGCCGATGCCGGCCGACTGGTGCCCGCGGACGAGGTGGAAACCGAATTCGCCCGACGTCGCACTGAGGCCGGCCGCATATCCGATGACGCCGCCTCGTGAGGCTGGTCTGGATGCCGGAAGCGATCGCCGGCCGCCACGTCGCTGGCCGCCCGGTCTGCCGGATGATCAACAAGAGTGAGGACCCGTCCGGCAGCGTGGTCGAGCTGTGCCCGCCCGCCCCGCTCAGCCCTGCTTCTTGATGGTGAAATGGGTGGCGCGGGCCGAGCTGACCTGCTCGGTGCAGGCATAGCCCAGGGCCGCGAGGTCGAGCCCGGCGAACAGGCTCTCGCCGCTGCCCAGCAGCACGGGCGCCTGGGCCAGGTGCATCTCGTCGATCAGCCCCTTGGCCAGGTACTGCCGGACGGTGGCGACGCCGCCGCCGACCCGGATGTCCTTGCCGCCGGCCGCCTGCTTCGCCTGGTCCAAGGCCGAGTCGATGCCGTCGGTGACGAAGTGGAAAATGGTGCCGCCCTGCATGACCAGCGGCGCCCGGGCATGATGGGTCAGCACGAAGACCGGCACGTGATAGGGCGGGACGTCGCCCCACCAGCCCTTCCAGCTGTCGTCCGGCCAGGGGCCGCGCACCGGCCCGAACATGTTCCGGCCCAGGATCCAGGCGCCGATATTCTCGAAGCTGCGCGCGGCGAAATCCTCGTCCACGCCGGTCTCGCCGTCTTCCTTGCCGAACATCTTCTGGAAGGTGCGGGTGGGGAAGACCCATTGCGGCAGCACCATGCCGCCCTTGCCGAACGGGTTCTCGAGGCTCTGCTCCAACGCGGCGCCGTAGCCGTCCACGGACAGCGAGAAGGCGCGGACAACGAGCTTGGTCATGCTGGCGTTTCCCCTGTGATTGGCGTCCCTGATGCCGATTTCATAAATTAACTGGTTCATAAATGCAATTGGTTCTGGCCTGAGCATGGTCGGTGCCCGACCGGGTGGACACCCGCGGCCCGGCGCGGCATGGTCGCGCTCTGTTCCCGTGCCGGAGTCCTTGTCATGTCGACCACGCCGAAGACCTATTATCTGATCGACGGCTCCGGCTATATCTTCCGCGCCTTCCACGCGCTGCCGATGATGATCCGCAAGTCGGACGGGATGCCGGTGAACGCCATCTACGGCTTCACCAACATGCTGATCCGCCTGCTGGCCGACCTCGACGCCGACCATCTCGCTGTCATCTACGACGCGTCGGAACGCGGCTTCCGCAACGAGATCTACCCCGCCTACAAGGCCCAGCGCCCCCCGGCGCCGGAAGAGCTGGTGCCGCAATTCCCGCTGATCCGCGCCACCAGCGAGGCGTTCAACCTGCCGGGCATCGAGGTCGACGGCTTCGAGGCCGACGACATCATCGCCACCTATGCCCGGATGGCGCGGGAGGAAGGATCGCGCGTCGTCATCGTGTCGTCCGACAAGGACATGATGCAGCTGGTCGGCGACGGCGTGACCATGCTGGACCCGATCAAGAACAAGCCGATCGACGCCGCCGAGGTGATGGAGAAGTTCGGCGTCATGCCGGACCGGGTGGTCGACGTGCAGTCCCTGGCCGGCGACAGCGTCGACAACGTGCCGGGGGTGCCCGGCATCGGCATCAAGACCGCGGCGCAGCTGATCACCGAGTATGGCGACCTCGATTCGCTGCTGGCCCGGGCCGGCGAGATCAAGCAGCCGAAGCGGCGCGAATCCCTGATCCAGTTCGCCGACCAGGCGCGGATCAGCCGCGACTTGGTGCGGCTGCGCACCGACGCGCCAGTGCCGTTCGGGCTGGAGGGCATCGTGGTGCGGCCGCCGAACCGGCAGAAGCTGGTCGGGTTCCTGGAGGAGATGGAGTTCCGCACCACCATCACCCGGGTCGAGGCATCCTTCGCCAAACTGGGCGCCAGCACCGATCGCGCGGCCGAGGACCTGTCCGCCCCGGGCGCGCCGGAGGCGATCGCCCAGGATTACGAGCTGGTGCAGGATTCGGCGGCGCTGCAGCGCTGGGCCGATGCCGCGGTCGCGGCCGGGGTTCTGGCGATCGACACCGAGACCAATTCGCTGGATGCCGAGGCCGCGGTGCTGTGCGGCATCTCGCTGGCCACCGCGCCAGGGAAGGCCTGCTACATCCCGGTGGCCCATGTGCCGCCGGACGGCGGCGGGCTGAACTTCGGCGGCGAGACGCTGCAGCAGATCCCGATGGACGAGGTTCGCCGCATCCTGGGACCGGTGCTGACCGACCCGTCGGTGCTGAAGGTCGGCCACAACCTGAAATACGACGCCCATGTGCTGGGCCGGCCGCATGTCGGCCTGCCGATCACGACCTGGGACGACACCATGCTGATCTCCTACGTCCTCGACGGCGGGGCGCATGGCCATGGCATGGACGAGCTGTCGGAGCTGCATCTGCAGCATCGGACCATCCCCTATTCCGCGGTCTGCGGCACTGGCAAGAACGCCATCACCTTCGACAAGGTGCCGCTGGACAAGGCCCTGGCCTATGCCGCCGAGGATGCCGACATCACCCTGCGGCTGCACATGTTGCTGAAGCCGCGCCTGGTGGGTGAGCGGATGGCCAGCGTGTACGAGACGATCGAGCGGCCGCTGGTCGGCGTCATCGCGGACATGGAGATGGCGGGGATCAAGGTCGACCGCGCCACCCTGTCCCGGCTGTCGATGGAGTTCGCCGAGCGCATGGCGACGCTGGAGGCCGAGATCCACGTGCTGGCCAAGGGCGCGTTCAATGTCGGCAGCCCGAAGCAGCTGGGCGAGGTGCTGTACGAGCGGCTGGGCCTGCCCGGCGGCAAGAAGAGCAGCAAGACCGGCGCTTATTCCACCGATTCGAGCGTGCTGGAGCTGCTGGCGGCGCAAGGCCATGAGATCGCGACCCAGATCCTGGAATGGCGCCAGCTGGCCAAGCTGAAGGGCACCTACACCGATTCGCTGCAGGCCCAGATCAACGAGAAGAGCCAGCGCGTCCACACCTCGTACTCGCTGGCCGCGACCAACACCGGCCGCCTGTCCTCGAACGAGCCGAACCTGCAGAACATCCCGATCCGGACCGAGGAGGGGCGCAAGATCCGCTACGCCTTCGTCGCCGAGGCGGGGCACAAGCTGATCTCGGTCGACTACAGCCAGATCGAGCTGCGGCTGGTGGCGCAGATCGCCAATGTGTCGCTGCTGAAGCAGGCCTTCCTCGACGGCACCGACATCCACGCCATGACCGCGTCCCAGGTGTTCGGCGTGCCGCTGGCGGAGATGACGCCGGATGTGCGGCGCAAGGCCAAGGCGATCAATTTCGGCATCATCTACGGCATCTCCGGCTTTGGCCTGGCGGCGCAGCTGGGCATCCCGCAGGGGGAGGCGGCCGCCTTCATCCGCGCCTATCTCGACCGGCTGCCGGAGCTGAAGGTGTGGATGGACGAGACCAAGCGCATCGCCCGCGAGCGCGGCTGGGTCGAGACTCTGTTCGGCCGCAAATGCCACATGCCCGGCATCAAGGACCCGAACCCGGCCCGCCGCGCCTTCGCCGAGCGCCAGGCGATCAACGCGCCGATCCAGGGCACCGCGGCCGACATCATCAAGCGCGCCATGGCCCGCCTGCCCCACGCCCTGGCGGCGGAAGGGCTGCAGGCCCGCATGCTGCTGCAGGTGCATGACGAACTGGTGTTCGAGGCGCCGGAGGCCGAGGCCAAGCGCACCGCCGAGGTGGCGCAACAGGTGATGCAGGGCGCCGCCGTGCTGGAGGTCCCGCTGGTCGCCGAGGCCGGCATCGGCCACAGCTGGGCCGAGGCGCATTGAGGCGCCATCGGCGAGTCGCCTTACCCCATCTGTCATTGCCGGGCTTGACCCGGCAATCCAGAGGATGTCGACAGCCTCTGGATGCCCGGATCAAGTCCGGGCATGACAGACTGGGGCGGCAATAAAGTTACTATAATCAGGCAGAATCGGTCTTTCTCAGTCTTTGTCCATCCAATCCCAGGTCCGCCCCGTAATCCCTGCCGATGAGTTTCGCTGCTCATCCGCCCGGCGCGAACGCCGTCGGACGCGACCGAATCAGGATGGGGACAACAATGAAATCCGCAATGAAGGCTTCCGTCTGCGCCGTCGCGCTCGCCGGCCTGCTCGCCATCGCCGGCTGCTCCGGCAACATGATGAACACGGCCTCGGCGACCAGCACCGAAAAGACCGTGACCGTCGGCGGCGCGCCGATGTACCCGAGCAAGACCATCGTCGAGAACGCGGTCAATTCGAACGACCACACCACGCTGGTCGCCGCGGTCAAGGCCGCCGGGCTGGTCGACACCCTGAACAGCGCCGGCCCGTTCACCGTCTTCGCCCCGACCAACGAGGCCTTCAACAAGCTGCCGGCCGGCACGGTCGACACGCTGGTCATGCCGAAGAACAAGAAGCTGCTGACCAGCATCCTGACCTATCACGTCGTCCCCGGCCGCTATGATTCGGCGGCGCTGCAGGGCCTGATCACCCAGGGCGGCGGCTGGGCCAAGCTGCCGACGGCCGATGGCAAGCACATGCTGACGGTGAAGCCGGCGGCGATGGGCGGCGGCATCGAGGTGGTCGACGAGAAGGGCGGCGTGTCGATGGTCACCATCGCCGACGTCTATCAGTC
>NZ_JBYRFX010000166.1:0-1810 GCF_057815775.1 Inquilinus sp. | reverse complement strand
CACCGGCGTGATCCTGAAGGTCACGCCGCGGATCAACTCCAACGGCGACGTCAGCATGGATGTGCAGCAGGAGGTGTCGAACATCGTCAACGATGCTCAGTCCTCTGCCGACGATGCGCTGGCGCCGACGATCTCGACCCGCCGCATCGGCAGTATCGTCTCGGTCGCCGACGGCCAGACCGTGGCGCTGGGCGGGCTGATCCAGGAGAACCAGACCAACGGGCGCAGCGGCATACCGGTGCTGCAGGACATCCCGCTGCTCGGCAACCTGTTCTCGAACACCAACGACAGCCGGGTCCGGACCGAGCTGATGATCTTCATCACCCCGCGCGTGATCCGCAACGCCGCCGACGCCGCGGCGATCACCCAGGAGCTGCGGTCGCGGATGGAGGCGCTGCGGCCCCGCACCGGCTCGCCCACCCGTCCGCCCAAGCCGCTCTGACCCGCCCGATACCGTGACCCCGGTCGCGCCATGACTCCAGTTGCGGGCGCGCTGCTGGCGGCCTCGCCGGTCATCGGCAGCTTCCTGGCGGCCGCGGCCCAGCGGTTGCCGGAGGATGGGCGCGGCCTGCTGCTCGGCCGCTCCCGCTGCGACCATTGCCGGCATCCGCTGGCGGCCTGGGACCTGGTGCCGGTGCTCAGCTGGCTCCGGCTCCGCGGCCGCTGCCGGCATTGCGGCGGCGCAATCGACCCGGCGCATCCGGTGATCGAGCTGGCGGCCATCGGCATCGCTGTCGTGGCGCTGTCGGTCGTCGGGGACAACGCGGCGCTGCCGGCGACCTGCCTGCTGGGCTGGTGGCTGCTGCTGCTCGGCGCCATCGACCGCCGCACCGGGCTGCTGCCTGACATGCTGACCCTGCCGCTGATCCTGGCCGGGCTGGCGGAAGGGCTGCTGACCGAAACCGGCGCCGGGCCGCTGGACCGGATCATCGGCGCCGTGGCCGGCTATGCCCTGTTCGCTGGCCTCGCCTTCGCCTATCGCCGGCTGCGCGGCCGCGACGGGCTCGGCCTCGGCGATGCGAAGCTGCTGGCGGCCGGTGGCGCCTGGCTCGGCTGGCAGGCCCTGCCCATGGTGGTGCTGATCGGTGCCGGCGCCGCACTGGTCGCGGCGCTGATCCTGGAACGCGGGCGGCCATCGCGACACACCGTCATCGTCTTCGGCCCCTGGTTGGCGCTGGGCATCTGGGCGATGCGGCTACTCGGGCCTCTCTAGGGGCGGATCTCGATCACATCCTCCAGCCGGGCGAGGTCGAAGTCGGAGATCAGCACCTCGATCCGCGCGGTCCAGCGCCCCGGCACCGGCAGGATCAGGTCGTCGACCTGCCAGGTGCCGTCCCCGGCCTTCGTGGCCTTGCGCCGAATCGGCTCGATGCCGGCGGCGGGGTTGGACAGGACCAGCGTCACCTCCTGCGCCTCCAGCGCGCCGAAATCCCCTGACATGACCACGATCGACGCCGTCACCGGCCCGGCGCGGCCGGGGCTGATGGTCAGGTCGGCCATAACAGGGGCGGTGTGGATGTGGATCGAGGCCGGTCTTGCCGCGGCCTCGGCCAAGGCGCGCGGCGGCGGGGTGAAGCGCCAGGTGGCGGCGACGGCGAAGATCGCCAGCACCAGTAGTGTCTCGACCGCGATCGACCGGGCCAGATGCCGTGTTGCTGAGCGGTCGCCCGCCTCGGCCCGGCCAGTCAGGCGCCAGCGGTTCAGCGCGGCCAGGCCGAACAGCCCCAGTACCAGCGCCAGCTTGGCCAGGAACACCCGGCCATAGGTGGTGGTCCACAGTGCCGAGACGTGGTCCAGCTGGACCACGGCC
>NZ_JBYRFX010000165.1:0-4369 GCF_057815775.1 Inquilinus sp. | reverse complement strand
GAGGCCGCCACCCCCGGCCTCGATCCCGCCCTGCTGGAGCCGGTGCTGCGGCGGGCGGCGGCGCTGCCGCGCCTGCACGCGCTGATCATCGCCCATGACGGGGTCCCGGTGGTCGAGCGCGCCTTCCACGGGCCGGGGCTGGACCAGCCGGTCAACATCAAGTCGGCCTCGAAGACGGTGATGTCGGCGCTGGTCGGCATCGCCATCGAACACCGCGTCTTCACCGGCGTCGACCAGCCGATCGCCCCGATCTTCGCCGGCTTCCTGCCGCCGACGGCGGATCCGCTGCTGGGCCGCATCACCATCGACCACCTGCTGTCGATGCGGGCCGGGCTGGACCGCACCTCGGGCCCGAACTACAGCCGCTGGACGCAAAGCCGGAACTGGGTGCACTACATCCTGGCCCAGCCCTTCGTCGACCAGCCCGGCGGAGGCATGCTGTATTCGACCGGCGACACCCATCTGCTGTCGGCGGCGCTGACTAGGGTCACCGGCCGCAGCACCCTGGCACTGATGCGCGACTGGCTGGGCGGCCCGCTGGGCATCGCCATACCGGCCTGGCCGCGCGACCCCCAGGGCATCTATGTCGGTGGCAACGACATGCGGCTGTCGCCCCGCGCCCTGCTGCGCCTGGGCGAGCTGTACCGCCATGACGGCATGGTCGATGGCCGCCGGGTGCTGCCGCAGGGCTGGGTGCAGAGCTCGTGGACGCCCCGCACCCGGTCGCCCTACACCGGCCATGCCTATGGCTATGGCTGGTTCATCACCACGGCGCGCGGCCATCCGGTCTATTATGCCTGGGGCTTCGGCGGGCAGATGCTCTATGTCGTGCCCGATCTGGGCCTGACCGTGGTGATGACCTCGAACCCGGCGGCGCCGTCCAACGACGGCTACGTCCAGGACCTGCACGGGCTGCTGGCCGACGGCATCGTGGCGGCGGCGGAGGCGGCGGGGAAGCCGGCGATCTAGGCCGGCCCCGGGCGACGAAAAGCAGGACAACGAAAAAGGGCCGGTGCGGTGCACCGGCCCTTCGAACCATTTGCCGAGGATGAGGCTTACGCCTTTTCCTTGCCCTGCTCCTGGGGCTTGTTGTCGCGACGCTCGGTGATGCGGGCGGCCTTGCCGCGGCGGTCACGGAGGTAATAGAGCTTGGCGCGGCGGACGGCACCGCGACGCACGACCTCGATCGAGTCGATGCGCGGGCTGTACAGCGGGAAGACGCGCTCGACGCCCTCGCCATAGCTGATCTTGCGCACGGTGAAGTGGCTGTTCAGGCCGGCGTTCTTGCGGCCGATGCAGACGCCCTCATAGGCCTGCACACGCTCACGCGTGCCTTCGATGACCTTGACGTTCACCTTGACCGTGTCGCCGGGCTGGAAGTCCGGGACCTTGCGGTCGGCGGTGAGCTTCTCGATCTGCTCCTGCTCGATCGTCTGGATGATGTTCATGGCTCTAGTCCTTCTTGTTCATTGGTGTCGCTTCGCCAATTGCCTGGCGCTCTCGGCCCGGGCGCTTTCGGACGTGGCTCCCGCCGCCATTCTCCCGTTCGGGATGCGCGGCGAGGTATCGCTGCCAGAGGTCCGGGCGTCGCTCCCGGGTGATGCTTTCCGCCTGGTCCAGGCGCCAGCGCCGCACCTTGTCGTGATGGCCGGAGACCAGGGTCTCCGGCACCGCGCGCGGTGCACCGTCAGCGCCCGTCCACAGGGCCGGCCGGGTATACAGCGGGTACTCCAGGAGACCCGCCCCGAACTCGTCCCCGAAACTCTCCTCCCCGGCACTCTCCGCGTTGCCCATGACACCGGGGAGCAGACGCACCACGGCATCGATCAGGGCCAGCGCGGCAAGCTCACCGCCGGACAGGACGAAATCGCCCAGGCTGACCTCTTCCGCCCCCTGGGCGTCGAGAAGCCGCTGGTCGACCCCTTCGTACCGGCCGCAGAGCAGGACGACCGCCTGTTCCG
Organism: Inquilinus sp.; assembly: GCF_057815775.1. Lineage (NCBI taxonomy): Bacteria > Pseudomonadati > Pseudomonadota > Alphaproteobacteria > Rhodospirillales > Rhodospirillaceae > Inquilinus > Inquilinus sp. Next base: position 2,408 of record NZ_JBYRFX010000165.1, on the reverse strand, counting down.
CCGCCAGCTCCCGCACCAGCGCCTGATCGAGCAGCCGGCCGCGGGGACTCAGATAGATCAGACGCTCCCCGGGCCGCCGCACCGCCTGGATGGCGTCGTCGAGAACCTGGGGAAGCATGACCATGCCGGCGCCGCCCCCGAAAGGGGCGTCGTCGACCGAGCGGTGCTTATCGCGCGCGAAACCGCGAATGTCCACCGATTCCAGCGCCCAGTCGCCGCGCGCCAGCGCTTTCCCGGCCAGGGACTGGCCGACCGGTCCCGGAAACATCTCCGGAAACAGCGTCAGGATGCGGGCGGTCCAGGCCATGTCAGGCCTGCTCCTCCGTATCGTCGTCCGCCTCTTCGGGCGGCCGTTCCGCCGGCTCCAGCAGCCCGGCCGGCGGGTCGATCACGACGCGACGGCCTGATATGTCGACCAGCGGCACCGCGGCGAGGGTGAACGGCACCATGACGGTGCCGCCGCCGACCCGCGCGACCTCCAGGAACTCGCCGGCGCCGAAATCGAAGACGGCGCGGATCGTGCCGAAGCGCTGCCCGTCCGGAAGGTCCGCCACAAGGCCGATCAGGTCGGCGTGGTAGAACTCGTCCTCTTCCGGCTCCGGCAGCGCGGCGCGGTCGACATACAGCCGCACGCCGCGCAGGGCGGCGGCGGCGTCGCGGTCGGCCACGCCGTCGACCCGGGCGATCCACTGGTCCTTGGCCCAGGACATCAGCTGCAGCGCAAAGCGCCGCGCCCCGGCCTCGTCCGAGACCGGGCCATAGGCGGTCAGGTCATCCGGTGCGGCGGTGAAGGGCTTGACCTTCACCAGGCCGCGGACGCCATGCGCCCCGGTGATCTGGCCGACGCAGACCTTGGCGGGTTGGGACATCGCGGACGATCCGATGGCGGCCCTCCCCTCGCCCTTTCACATTTGTCATGCCGGGCATGACAAATGGGGAGCGAAGGGAGAAGCCGTTCGGATCAGGCCTCGGCCGGGGCGGCGGCAGCGGCGGCGTCGGCAGCGGCCTTGGCGCGCTCCTGGGCCTTCGCCTTCGGCGCCGACTTGGACGGGGTGTCGCGGTAGGTCGGCATCGGCGCCAGCTCGGCCTGGCCGAGGAACTTGGCGACGCGGTCCGTCGGCTGGGCGCCGACCGACAGCCAATGCTTGATCCGGTCGGCCTTCAGCACCAGGCGCTCCGGATGATCCTTCTCCAGCATCGGGTTGTAGGTGCCGACCTTCTCGATGAAGCGGCCGTCGCGCGGGCTGCGCGTGTCGGCGATGACGATCGAGTAGAACGGGCGCTTCTTGGCGCCGCCACGGGTCAGGCGGATCTTGACGGACATTACGGTACTCTCCTCAGGGTCAATCTATAGTGTCACTAGGGAACGAAAGGGCGACCGCCCCTTACATCTTGAAGCCGGGGGGCAGCATGCCGGGCGGCAGCTTCGGCATGCCGCGCATCAGCCCGGCCTTCCCCAGCTTCTTCATCCGCTTCATCATGTCAGCCATCTGCTGATGCTGTTTCAGCAGCTTGTTCACATCCTGCACCGTGCTGCCGGACCCGGCGGCGATGCGGATCTTGCGCTTGGCATGGATGATCTTCGGGTTGCGGCGCTCGGTCGGCGTCATCGAGGAGATGATCGCCTCCTGCCGCTTGATCATCTTGTCGTCCAGGCCAGCGGTCTTCATCTGGTCCTTCATCTTGCCGATGCCGGGCAGCATGCCCATCAGCCCCTGCATGCCGCCCATCTTGCGCATCTGGCGCAGCTGGGAGGCGAGGTCCTCGAGGTCGAATTCGCCCTTCTGGATCTTGGCCGCGAGCTTCTCGGCATCCTCCTTCTCGATCGACTGCGCCGCCTTCTCGACCAGGCTGACGACGTCGCCCATGCCGAGGATACGGTTGGCGATGCGGTCGGGATGGAACAGCTCCAGCGCGTCCATCTTCTCGCCGACGCCGATCAGCTTGATCGGCTGGCCGGTGACGGCGCGCATCGACAGGGCGGCGCCGCCGCGGCTGTCGCCGTCGACCCGGGTCAGGACGATGCCGGTGACGCCGACCCGCTCATGGAAGGTGCGGGCGACGTTGACCGCGTCCTGGCCGGTCATGGCGTCGGCCACCAGCAGGGTCTCGGTCGGCTTGGTGGCATCGCGGATGGCCACCACCTCGGCCATCAGCTCCTCGTCGATGGCGAGGCGGCCGGCGGTGTCGAGCAGGACGACGTCGAAGCCTTCGAGGCGGCCGCGCTCCAGCGCGTCCATCTTCTCGCCCGTGCCGATCAGCTTGATCGGCTGGCCGGTGACGGCACGCATCGACAGGGCGGCGCCGCCGCGGCTGTCGCCGTCGACCCGGGTCAGGACGATGCCGGTGACGCCGACCCGCTCATGGAAGGTGCGGGCGACGTTGACCGCGTCCTGGCCGGTCATGGC
>NZ_JBYRFX010000164.1:0-6613 GCF_057815775.1 Inquilinus sp. | reverse complement strand
GCTGACCATGGCGGCGATCTGGTTCCTGCTGGTGCCCGGCCCGGGCGCCGGCGGCGCGCATCTGCTGGCCTGGAGCCTGGCGCTGCATCTCGGCTGGACCCTGATGATCCTGCCGATGTACGCGCTGGGGGCCAAGCTGTCCGGCGACTATCACGAGCGCAACCGCATCACCGGCTTCCGCGAAGGCGCCATCCTGCTCGGAACGCTGGCGGCGCTGGGACTGCCGGCCCTGGCCGGGCTGGACGGCCAGACGGCGGCGGCGCTGCGCCTGCTGGCGCTGGCGCTGGCCGTGCTGCTGCCGCTATCGGTCCTGGTTTTCGTCCTGGCCGTTCCCGAGCCGCGCCAAGCCCGCATCGGCGCTCCGCCGCCCGGGCTGGGGCGGGGCCTGCGCCTGCTGGCCGGCAACGCGCCGTTCCGCCGGCTGATCGTCGCGTACCTGCTGAACGGCGTCGCGAACAGCCTGCCGGCGACGCTGTTCCTGCTGTTCGTCGGCGACGTGCTGCGGGCGCCCGCCTGGGCCGGGCCGCTGCTGCTGCTCTATTTCGGCGTCGGGGTCTGTGCCATCCCGCTCTGGCTCGTCATCGCCCGTCGGGTCGACAAGCACCGGCTGTGGTGCGGGGCGATGCTGGCGAATTGCGCCGTGTTCCTGTGGGTACCGCTGCTCGGCCCCGGCCAGCTGGTGCCCTTCACCGCCATCCTCGTGCTCAGCGGCCTGTTCCTCGGCGCCGACCTGGTGCTGCCGCCCTCGATGCAGGCCGATGTGGTCGATGTCGACACGGTCGAAGGCGGCCCGCAGCGCACCGGGCTGTTCTTCGCCCTGTGGAGCATGGCGACCAAGCTGGCACTGGCGGCGGCGGTCGGCTTCGCCTTTCCGATCCTCGATGCCGCGGGTTTCGTCTCCGGCGCGCCGGATGGGGCCGGCGATGGGGCCTTGGCCCTGCTGTACGGCGCCGTGCCGGTGGCATTCAAGCTGGCGGCGGTGGCCTTGATGTGGCGCTATCCGCTGACTCGCGCGAAGCAGGCGGCCATCCGCCAGCGGATCGAAACCGGGATCGCCGCACCCCAGGTGCCCTCGACATGACACAGACGCCCGATCTCGCCGCCATCGCCGACCAGGTGCGGCGGGGCGCGTTCGCCGAGGCGGAGGCCGCCTGCCGCGCCTTCCTCCGGCACGAGCCGGACCATCCCGGCGGCCAGTACCTGCTGTCCGTCGTGCTGCTGCAACGCTCGGCTTTCGACGAAGCATTGCAGCAGGCGCGCCGATGCCTGGCGACGGCCCGTGCCCATGCCGGCGCCTCACTGGTCGCGGCCCGGGCGCTGCGAGCGCTCGGTCGCGTGCCCGAAGCCGTCGTCGCCGCGGCGCAGGCCCTGGGGTCGGCGCCGGACCATCGCGACCTCGACCCGCTGCTGGGCTCGCTGCTGGTCGACCTCGACGCGCCGAAGGCCGAGGACCACCTCACGCGCCTGGTCGCTCGCCATGCTGACGACCCGGAGGGCTGGACCGAACTCGGGCGCTTCCTGCTCAAGGCCGAACGCTGGCAGGAAGCGCATGGCGCCTTCGCCAAGGCCCTGCTCCTCGCGCCGCAATCGGCACTGGCCCGGTTGGGCGAGGCGCGCAGCCTCGACGGCCTCGGCCAGACCGAGGCGGCGCTGCGATCGTTCGGGCTGGCCGAGCAGCTCGACCCGGCCGCCGTGGGCCCGTCCTATCACCTGGGGCGATGCCTGGCCGAGGCCGGCGATCTCGCCGCCGCCCGCGACGCCCTGCAGCGTGCCGTGGCGAAGCAGCCGGAGGCCGCCGACGCCTGGTTCACCCTCGGGCTCGTGCTGCAGGACCTGCTGGACCACCCGGCCGCGGCGGCGGCGTTCGACCGGGCGGTCGGACTGCGCCCCGACTGGGTGCCCGCCATCGCCAACCGGGGTGTGTCGCTGCAGGAAAGCGGCGACCTGCCGGGGGCCCTCCGGTCTTACCGCCGGGCCTATGGCCTGGACGCCGACAGCATCGGCATCATCGTCCAGGCTCTCGCCGCCGCCAGGACCGGCAAGATCTGGCTCGATCCCGTGGCCATGAAGACCGATCTGGCGGCGTGCGACACAAAAAAGCCCGAACGATGATTCAGAGGCCCCGGCCGAGCGGTGTGGTCCCGGGTGGGGCAGGTGGGGTGCCATTGGCGCGGCACCCCGATGAGACCAAGCCTATCTGATGCAGACAAGCATTGGCTGCCAGTCGCCCTTGACGTGGACAATTTCGCAGGAGCTGAAGCCTATGCGTCGGCAAAGGTCGAAAAGAAAATCCTGACGATAGGCAACAGCTGCCTCCGGCTGCTGCAGCGATTCCACATGCGAATTGCCCATCTGATGACTGAACGTGTGGCGCGTTCCCAGAGTAGGCGGCGGATAATCCAGTGAAAAATGGTAATGCGCCGCGATGCCGCCCGGCTTCAGCAGACGATGGCTCTCCTTCAGATAGTTGACGAGCTCAGGCTCAAGCAGATGGGTGAAAAGAGATGTTGAGAATACGAAATTTACGCTGCTTTCGGGCTCCGGCAGTTGATAGGGGTTGGTTTCGCTCGAATCCTGCCGGTACGAGACACTTTTGTCGGTGGATAGAAGAAACCGGAATCTCTCTTTATCAAAATTCTGCCGGCACCATTCAAGAGCCTCGTCATCAATGTCGACGCCAATATAGGTTCCTCGAAAATCCTTATCCTTGAAGCGAAAATCCCGGATGTGATGGGCGAATCGGCCGCAGCCGCAGCCGATGTCCAGAATTGTTGAGTCCAGCTTTATAGCTTCTCTTTCCATCCAATAGAGCCAGAAATTCTTCGCCGCAGTCAGATAATGTATATGATTGTGAAATAGTCTGCCAGAAACACCGACGCGGACGCGTAAATGATTTGGTGGAATTTTTCTAATTTCTTTAAACATAATTTTCGGAAATATATCAAATGAATTCATCGCAATCTTAAACGCAGGGTTGAAACTTAAGCTTGAGACGGATGGAAATACTTTCCGAATAGCCTTATCGAAACTTAGCGCTGACATTGGTTTCCCCTTCCATGTCAATGAAATTTTATGCCACGATATTAAGACTGTAACCTTATTTTTCTTAGAGAGGGGATAATCAGCCTATACGCCGTACAGTTCAAGGTTGCCTGTCGCGTCGTCGCGAAATCCATTATTTGTCGGATAAATGAAAGAAAATCGGGTGGGGAGAAATGCGCGCCACGCAGGCTGGCATCAGCCTTTGCCGGCACGATAGCGGCGGCGGTAGACGCCGGGGCGGTCCAGGATCGCGTCGCCGGTCTGCCGGTAGGCCGTCGCCTGCTCCAGTGTGAAGGGCGAGAATTCGAGATCCAGGGCCTCGCGCCGGACCGGGATGCACTGCGCCACAGGCGTCCCGGCCGGCAGCGTGCCGGCGAAGGCGGGGTCGGTCCACAGCGCCGGGAAGAAGATGCCGACATCGGTGAAGCGGTCGGCATCGACCAGGCCGGTCAGCAGGCGGAACGGCAGGTCCTCCCGGTTCGCCGGATGCATGGCCAGCAGCGACCAGCCGTCTTCCAGCTCGATGGTCCAGAAGCTGTTGAACTTGACGATCATCCGCCCCTGGTCCAGCGGTGTGCCAGTGACCTGGGCCGGTGCGTGGAAGCTGAGCGGCGAGCGCGGGTGGCCCGGCGTGTCGGGCCAGGGCGCCTGCCAGTCCCAGGACAGCACGCCGTTGTCGACATGCACGTCGCAGGGCAGCCGGATCATGAAGCCGGTGCTCATCGCATCGATGAAGGGCGGGCATTGCTTGACCGTGCGGATATCCTGGCCGTGCAGGTCCGACGCGGCCGTCGCCGGCATGCTGCGCAGCCAGCCCGGCAGCGTATGGCGGGCCAGCTCCGGCCGAGGCAGGATGTCGGCGAGCGCCGGATCGCAGCGGAATTTGACCTTCATGCCAAGCCTCACTTGCCGGTGAAACGCGACACCAGCGGGAAATACAGGGCGTAGGGCAGGGCGCGCAGCAGCTTCAGCGACCAGGCCATCCGGCGCGGGAAGGCGATCTCGAAGCCGCCCCGCGCCAGCCCGGCGACGATGCGGTCGGCGGCGTCTTCGGCCGAGATCAGGAACGGCATCGGGAAGCGGTTGCGGTCGGTCAGCGGCGTCTTGACGAAGCCGGGGCTGACCAGCTGGATCACCAGCCCCAACCGGCGGAAATCGAACCGCAGCGACTCGCACATCGCGATCAGCGCGGCCTTGGTGGCGCTGTAGGACACCGCGTCGGGCAGGCCGACATATCCGGCGACGGAGGAGATCACGGCGAGATGGCCCTGCCGCCGGGCGCGCCAGTCCGGCAGCAGCGCCGCGATGCAGGCGGCGGTGCCCAGCAGGTTCAGCTCGGTGGTCCGGCGAAAGTCGGCGAGGTCCAAGCCTCCGGTGGAATCGGCCTCGTAGCCGCCGGCGGACAGGATGGCGAGCGCGATCGGGCCGTGTTCGGCCTGGATCCGGCCGACAATGGCCCGGACAGAATCGGCATCGGTCACGTCGGCCGGGTAAGGCAGCAGCCGGCCGCCGCCCTCCGCCGCCAGCGCCTGCAGCACATCGGCGCGGCGGGCGGTGCAGGCGACGCGCCAGCCGTCGCGGGCCAGGCGCAGCGCGGTCGCCCGGCCGATGCCGGACGACGCGCCGGTGATCCAGGCGATGCCTTGGGAGGGCTGGGTCATGCGGAATTGCTCTCCAGCCGATAGGTCACCTGGCTGCCTCGGGCGGTGAAGTCCAGCTTTACCCAGTCGCCGGCAGGGCCGTACCAGATGTCGAGCGTGATCTCGCCACTGAGATGGTAGCGCGTTGCCTGCACCGGGCCCGACGGGGTCTGCACCGTCTCCACCCCCAGGCGGCTGGTGGCGCTGGGCAGCAGCTTGCCGCTGCGGGTGTCCAGCAGCTGGCTCTGCCCGATCATGCGCGGGTCCCAATAGCTCGACGGGATGATGTCGCCGGGGGCGTCGTAGTCGCCGAAGGTGGAGCGGATGCGGAACACAGTCCCGACCCGGACGCCGTGCACGACATAGGGCTTGCCGTCATCGTCGGTGGTGGTCTCGATCGCCACCAGCCGGCCGCCCTGCCAGGTCTCGTGGTTGCGGTGGGTGAAGCGGAACACCGGGATGCTGGCGAAGGTGACGACGAGGTCGACCGCGACCCGCACCTCCAGCCGGTCGCCGGCCCGGGTGAAGTCGACATGATGGGTGCCGATGTCGTCATCGCCGCGGAACACCCGGAAGGCGATGTCGTGACTGCCCGGCGCCGCCAGCAGCCGAGCGGGCATGGCGAGGGCGGCGGCCATCGCCATGCCGCCGCTGAGAATGGTGCGCCGGGATGGTGCCGACAGGATCGATCCGAAACCCATGGGTCCTCTCGCATGGCCGGGCCGGGTGGCCGGGGCTTGTTCCGGTACGGGCAGCAGGGCGGGCCGGATCACGCGGCCGCCCGCATCATGTGACGATGCCATGACATCAGGCGCCTGTCCCGGCCCACGCGCCGGGGCATGCGTGCCGCGACGCCGCAGCGATTGTCCGGCCGCCCCGAACCGCCTTAGCCTGGAGCGACCCGTCGGACCGACACTGGGGCGCCATGCAGATCACCGACCTGATCAACTCGATCGCCGATCGCGGCCTGGAGCTGTTCGCCTTCGGCCGCGACCGCAGCTTGCCGGACGATTTGCCCGGCATCTGCCGGGCGCTGCTGTCAGAGCGCGGCGAGGCCTCCGGCATCGCCCTGGCGCGCGAGCTGGTGGCGCTGTACCGCCGGCTGGACGAAGCCGGCCGCGAAGCCTTCTTCGCCATGCTGGCCCGGGAATTCGGGCCCGACCATGCCACCATCACGGCGGCCGCGCAGGCCTTCATCGCGACGCCGAACGCGGATGCGGCGCTGGCCCTGGCCGAGGCGGCGGAGCCGCCGCGGCGGGAGCTGCTGCGCCGGATCAACATGCTGCCGGAGGGTACCGAGTTCGTGATAGGCCTGCGCGCCGACCTGCTCGACCTCGCCGATGAAAAACCGGAGTTGCGGACCGTGGATGCCGATCTGAAGCATGTCCTGACCTCCTGGTTCTCCGGCGGGTTCCTGGAACTGCGCCGCATCACCTGGGAGACGCCGGCGATCATCCTGGAGAAGCTGATCCAGTATGAGGCGGTGCACGCCATCCCCGGCTGGGAGTTCCTGCGCCGGCGGCTGGCCGAGGATCGCCGCTGCTATGCCTTCTTCCACCCGGCGCTGCCGAACGAGCCGGTGATCTTCGTCCAGGTCGCGCTGGTGCGGGGCCTGGCGGGCGAGGTTGCGCCGCTGCTCGACCCGAATGCGCCGATCGGCGATGCCGCAGCGGCGGACACGGCGATCTTCTACTCCATCACCAACACCCAGAAGGGGCTGCGCGGCATCTCCTTCGGCAGCTTCCTGCTGAAGCAGGTGGTGGCCGATCTGCAGCAGACCTTGCCCGGACTGACCACCTTCTCGACCCTGTCGCCGATCCCCGGCTTCCGGCGCTGGCTGGAGACGGCGGTGCCGCAGCACGACCAGCCGGCGGTGCGCGCCGCGGCGGAGACGCTGCTGCCGATGCTTGTGGGGGAGGGCGGGCTGGAGG
>NZ_JBYRFX010000163.1:0-6144 GCF_057815775.1 Inquilinus sp. | reverse complement strand
CCCGGCAGCATGGTGATGTAGACGGGGGTGCCGGCCGGCAGATGCGCGCTGAAGCTCGCGGTCTTGGCGGCGATGCCCGGTGCCGTCTCGATCGACAGGCCGCGGAACAGATCGACCACCGCGTTTTTCGGCGTGGGCAGGGAGACGATCTTGCTGGCCGACCGATTGAATCCGAGCATTCACCGACCTCCTGGGCATCAGCACCATTGCGGGGGCGCCGTGTCCTTAAAATGGGGATGCCGGGGCTTCGGCGCTGCATCACCGACGACCGGAACTGTCCGGAAGGCGACGCCGCGGCGCGATTGCGACAACCTGTGGTGCTGCGGACGGCGTCCCGAATTTCGCCACGCTCCACTGCTGCCCTGGCCCGAGATTGCAGATCGGAGTTTCCTATGCGCGCCCTGCCCCTTCTCGCCACCCTGCTGTTGGCCGGTGCGGCGACGCCCGCCCTGGCCTTCGACTGCAGCAAGGCGAAATCGCCCATCGAGACCACGATCTGCGCCACGCCGGAGGCCAAGCAGGCCGATGACGCCATGAGCGCCGCCTATGCCGCCCTGCAGGCCGGGATGACCAAGACCCAGGGCCAGGTGCTGTTGCGCAACCAGCGCAGCTGGCTGCCGCAGCGCGAGGCGCGCTGCCGCGACTGGAGCCAGGAGGCCATCAAGATCGACGGCGCCTGCCTGGCGCGGGAGACCGAGTCCCGCCGCCGGGTCCTGGCCGGCGAGGCCGATTATGCCGGCCCGGGCGCCCTGGCCTTCCGCCCGAGCTTCAGCGAGCGGATCGACCCGGCGCACAAGGTCGAGGTCACGATCGCCGCGCCGCAGCTCGCCGCCGGGGCCGGCCCGGCGCCCGGGCTCGACGCGCTGCTGCGGGCGACGGCGAAGACGGCCGATGACCCGGTCGACGACGATCCGCACTACAGCTACGACGCCGGCTACGCCATCACCTATGACAGCGTCCAGCTGGTGTCGGTCGTGTTCGATATTTACGTCGACCACGGCGGCGCGCATGGGCAGGGCGTGCAGGCGGCCGCCAATTACGCGCCGATGCTGGGGCGGCCGCTGAAGGCCGACGACCTGGTCGACGACAAGGGCGTCACCGCCCTGACCAATCTCTGCCGCGCCCAGCTGCGCCAGGAAAAGATCCGCCGCGGCGCGGATGCCGATGCGGTCGACAGCGACCTGACCGACAAGGCGGTGGGGGACGGCATCCGGACCATCGAGTCGTGGCAGTTCCGCCGTGACAATGTCGCGATCCACTACGACGCCTATGAGATCGGCGCCTATGCCGAGGGGGCGTATGACTGCACCATCCCCTGGCCGGTGCTGCGCAAGGCGGCCAAATCAGGCGCACCGCTGCCGCAGGGCTGAACGCCCGCCGCTTCAGCGATCCTCCCGCTTGCGCAGCAGATAGGTGTCCATGATCCAGCCCTTCTCCTCCCGCGCCCGGGTCCGGACCCGCTCGATATCGCCCATCACCTCGGACAGCCGGCCGGAGACCAGGATCTCGTCCTCAGTGCCGAGATAGGCGCCCCAATAGATGTCGACATCGGCGGCGGCCAGGGTCCGGAAGGCCATCTCGCCATCGAGCATGACCACGACATTGTCGATCTCGTCCGGAAACCCTTCGGCGATCCGGCGGCCGGTGGTGATGAGGACGGGCTCGCCGATGCGGTTCAGGGCAACACGGTGTTGCGCCGCGAGGGCCTGCACCGCGCTGATACCGGGGATCACCTCGCAGTCGAGCGCGAAGCCCCGGGCCCGCATGGCTTCGACGATCCGCAGCGTGCCGTCATAGAGCGTCGGGTCGCCCCAGACCAGGAACGCCCCGCAATCCCCGTCCGACAGATGATCCGTGAACAGGCGCTCGTACTCGGCCTCCAGCTTCGCCCGCCAGTCGTCGATACTGCCGCGATAATCGGCGCCGGCGCCGCCCCGCTCCGGCACCGTGAACCCGACCGTCCGGTAATCCGCCGTCCTGATGAAGCGGTCGCAGATCTCTTCCCGCAGCCGCCGCAGATCCGCCTTCTCCGCGCCCTTGTCGGGAATGAAGAAGATATCGGCCCGGTTGAGGGCGTCGATCGCCTGGACCGTCAGATAGTCCGGGTTTCCCGCACCGATGCCGATGATCAGGATCTTGCGCATCTGGTCCCCACTGGTCGGCATGCCGCAACGTCGTCCGCCGCGGCATGCCGTATGCCGTGGCCGGCTCTAGATCTCTGACAGGCGTGCGACATCGGCCTTCGGCACTCCCATCGACGATAGAGGCGACGGGCCGGCGGCATCGGCCACCCTACCCGCCCGCCAGGATCTCCTTCGCCGCTTCGATGAAGGCGCGCAGCTTCGGGGCGATCGCCGCCCGGCGCGGATAGTACAGGAACAGCCCGGCCTCCTCGATCGACGCCGCCGGCAGCACCTGGCGCAGCCGGCCGTCATGCAGCTCCGCCCGGACCAGCGGCTCGAACACATAGGCGATGCCGGCGCCGGCCAGGGCCAGATCCTTGGCATAGCTGGAATCGGTGACCCGCACGGTGCCGGAGACGCTGACCGCAACCTCCTCATCCCCATCCGTCAGGTCCCAGGCATAGACGCCGCCTGAGGCGAGCAGGCGGAAGCCGATGCAGTTGTGCCGCGCCAGCCCGGCAATATCGGCCGGCTCGCCCCGCGCCGCGAGATAGCCCGGCGACGCCACCATGATCGCCAGGAACGGCGGGGTCAGCCGCACCGCGACCATGTCCTGCGCGATCATGCCGCCCAGGCGGACGCCGGCATCGAAGCCTTCGGCGACGATGTCGGCCAGCCGGTCGTCGCTGGTCACCTCGACCACCAGCTCCGGGTGGCGCCGGGCCAGCAGCAGCAGGATCGGGGTCAGCACGATCGGCTGGGCGATGCGCGGCACGTTGAGGCGCAGCACCCCGGTGACGCGGCCGCCGGCCAGGCGCAGCCGTTCCAGACCGTCCTGCAAATCCTGCATCGCCGGGCCGATGGCGGCGACGAAGCCGTGCCCGGCCTCGGTCAGGGCGACGCTGCGGGTGGTGCGGGCGAACAGCGGCGTGCCGAGCCGGTCTTCCACCGTGCGGACGGCGTGGCTGACCGCGGAGGGGCTCATGCCCAGCGCGCCGGCCGCCGCGGCGAAGCCGCCACGCCGGGCCACGGCCAGCACGACGGGCAGATGGGGCAGCAGGTCGCGATCCATTCATGCATGGTATCGCATAGTGAAGCCGAACAAAGCCGCCTTATCGATCGATCCATGCCGGGTCATTCTCCGGTCACGCCATTCGCGGCGTTCGACCTGGAGGGCATCATGGGCAGCACCCCACACAAGACCTGGTTCATCACCGGCGCCTCGTCCGGCTTCGGTCGTGCCTTCGCCGACCACGCGCTGGCCCAGGGCGATGCCATCGTCGCCACCGCCCGGATCGCGGCCCGGCTGGACGATCTGGTGGCGCAGGCCCCCGATCGGGTGCTGGCCCTGGCGCTCGATGTCGACCGGCCCGGGGCGGCGCAGGCGGCGGTGGATGCGGCGGTCGCCCGCTTCGGCGGCATCGACCTGCTGGTCAACAATGCCGGCTACGGCGTCGTCGGCGCGGTCGAGGAGACACCGGAGGCCGAGTTGCGGGCGCAGATGGAGACGAACTTCTTCGGCGCCGTCGCGGTGATCCGCGCCGCCCTGCCGGTGCTGCGGGCCCAGCGCCGCGGCGCGATCGTCAACATCTCCCGCCTGGGCGGGCAGCTGTCCTTCGCCGGCTTCAGCGCCTACTCCGCCTCGAAATTCGCGCTGGAGGGCCTGTCGGAAGCGCTGGCGCTGGAACTGGCACCGTTCGGCGTCAAGGTGCTGATCGTCGAGCCGGGCGCGTTCCGCACCGGCTTCCATGGCGGCGCCCTGCGCCACATGCCTGTGCTGCCGGCCTATGCCGAGACGGTCGGCAAGACCCGTGAGTTCGCCCATGGCCTGCATGAGGTGCAGGAGGGCGACCCGCGCAAGGTGCCGGCCGCGGTCGAACAGGCGCTGGCGGCCGAACGGACACCGCTGCGGCTGCAGCTGGGCGCCGATTCCGTCGCCATGGTGCGCGAGCATGCCGAAACACTGCTGGCCGATCTGAGGGTGTGGGAGCCGGTGGCGCTGGCAACCCGGGCCAGCGAGGCCGCGGCCTGAGGCTCAGCCGGGCCGGCGCGCTACCAGCGCAGCCAGCGCCGGCCGGCCAGGGTGCCGATCAGCACCACGATCCCGGTCGCCAGCGTGTACCAGGTGGCGACGAAGAACGGGCTGTCGTCGGGGCAATGCGCGGCATAGAAGGTCGCGGCGATCCCGGCGGCCACCAGGCCGGCAACCGCGCCGGCCCGGCCCGGATGCCGCGGTGCGCCCTGGCGCAGCGCCAGCAGCAGCAGGGCCAGGGGGCCCAACGCCATCAGCGGGATCAGCGTCATGCACCAGCGCGCGTTGGTGCCGATCCACCTGATGCCCCAGGTCGACATCGGCATCGCCATCATCTCCAGCACCACCGCGACGGCCAGCAGGACCGGCGCGGCCAGCAGCGCCCAGCGCCACGGCCCCAGCGGCACGCCCGGCCGCGCCAGATGCCGGACGAGTCCGGTGGCCGTCACGGCGAGTGCCAGGGTGACGACGAATTTGAACAGATAGCGGATCGTCATTGCCGCCTGCATCGCATCCGGCCGGACACCGATGCCGGCGAAGAAGATCGCGGCCGCGATCACCGCGCCGCCGGCCATGGCGGCGGCCACCGCGCGACCGAGGCGCCAGCGCACCGGCGCATCCTGCGCCAGGGTGTTGATGAGATCGTCGGTGTTCATCACCGCGGTTCACTCCGATACAGGGCGGCCAGCGCCTTCAGGGCGCGGTGCAGCGCCACGCGGACGGCGCCCTCGGTCATGCTCAGGCGGGTCGCGGTCTCACGCACGCTGGTGCCCTCGACCGAGATCGACCGCACGATGTCGCGCTGCGGATCCTTCAGCCGCGACAGCAGCCGGTCGACGTCGCGCTGCTCCAGGGGGTCCGCTTGCTCTTCCGCCTCCAGCGTGTCGATCACGTCCTCGATCGGCACGCTGACATGCCGGCCGCGCCGGCGCAGCGTGTCGATCATCTTGTTGCGCACGATGGTCGAGATCCACGGCCCGATCGGGCGCGACGGATCCCAGCTGCCGCGCTTCAGATGGATCGCCAGCAGCACTTCCTGCACCACGTCCTCGCTGTCGCTGATGGATGCGCCCAGCCGCGCACCGCGCCGCCGGGCCATCGCCCGCAGATGCGGCGTCACCGCCTGGAGGAACAGGCGATAGGCACCGGCATCGCCCGAAATCGCGGCCCGCATCCATGTCGCCCACTCTTCCTCCCGTGACGGATCATTCACGCGTCATCACCCCATACGTCTCCGGTCTCGGGTTTGTTACAGCGGGTCCCATCGATTTCGGGCGAAGCGGGACCCCGGAAAAAAATCTCCACGGCGTTTGTAATACCAGCCGCCCTGCCGCCGAAGAAGTCATCACAAGGCCATCGCGGCCTGCCTCTTCTGCGGAACCACTCCATGGATCGTCGACCGTTCCCATTTGTCCCGGCAGCCGCTGATGCGGCGCCGATGCACAATGCCGGTACGGACGCCGCCCTGGCATTGCGGTCGAGGGTCGCAACCACGGACGGCTGACCCCGCCGCCCCCTCCCCTCTTTTGAACGGATTACCGCGGCGCCGCCTGCTGGTCGGCGCAACGGCCGAGCTTTGCCCGATGGGCGAGAAAGGATCCAGCCATGATCACGGATGCCTACAGCCTTGAGACCAGCGGCACCGACCCGATCGCGACCGCGTCCTTCGAAGAGGCGGTGCGTGGCCTGGCGGCCCATCGGCCCTCGACCGGCGCGGCGCTGGGCAGGGTCCTGGAGGCCGATCCGGACCATGTGCCGGCGCTGGCGCTGAAGGGCTTCGCCAATCTGATCCTGGCCCGTGAGGAGCTGGCGGCCCCGGCCCAGGCCGCCCTGGCGGCGTCCCGGGCTGCACTGGCGGCCCGGAACGGCGGCACCGCCGATGAGCGGGCGCTGGTCGAGGCGCTAACCCTTGCCGCCGACGGCCAGTTCGCCAAGGCCGCCGACGGCCTGGACCTCAGCTTCGCCGACCGGCCGACCACCTTCCTGCCG
>NZ_JBYRFX010000162.1:0-10772 GCF_057815775.1 Inquilinus sp. | reverse complement strand
GACGTCTCGATCCTGCACGGCGTCACCCTCGGCGGCACCGGCAAGGACAGCGGCGACCGCCACCCCAAGGTGCGCGACGGCGTGCTGATCGGCGCCGGCGCCAAGATCCTGGGCAACATCGAGATCGGCGAGGGCGCCAAGATCGGCGCCGGCAGCGTGGTGATCACCAATGTGCCGCCGCACCGGACCGCGGTGGGCGTCCCCGCCCGCATCGTCGGTTCGTGTTCGGAGCCCTTGCCCGCCCTCACCATGGATCACTCGATCCCGGTGCCCCCCGGCATCGACTTCGTCATCTGAGAGAGACCGTTCGGAAACGCGCTGGTGCGGCCGTCTGACGGCGGCTTCTGCGCTTCCGGTGCTCACGGACGACCATGTCCGCTGCGCGCCGGGTCTCGAAGCCACCGCCAGCCGACTCACACCAGCGCGTTTCCGAACGGTCTCTAGAGCTGCTGGCTTGGCTGTTCGCGCAGGTTACGACCCGCTGATCCAGTCGATGATCAGCTTGACGTTCAGCACCAGGATGATGGCCGAAACCGTCCAGGCGGTCAGCTTCAGCCACAGCGGGTTGGCGAAGCGGCCCATCTTGGCCCGGTCGCTGGTGAAGGCGACCAGCGGGATCACGGCGAAGGGCAGCTGCAGGCTCAGCACCACCTGACTCAGCACCAGCAGCTGGGCGGTGCCGCTTTCGCCATACAGCGCGGTCACGATCACCGTCGGCACGATGGCGATGCCGCGGGTGATCAGCCGCCGCACCCAAGGCTTCAGCCGGATCGACAGGAAGCCTTCCATCACGATCTGGCCCGCCAGGGTGGCCGTGAGGGTCGAGTTCTGGCCGGAGGCGAGCAGCGCCACCGCGAACAGCGTGCTGGCGATGCCGACGCCCAGCACCGGCGCCAGCAGCTGGTAGGCGTCCTGGATCTCGGCCACGTCGGTGCGGCCGCTGGTGTGGAAGGCGGCGGCGGCCAGGATCAGGATCGCGGCGTTGATGAACAGCGCGATCATCAGCGCCACGGTCGAATCGATGGTGGCGAAGCGGATCGCCTCGCGCTTGCCGGTCTCCGTCCGCTCAAAGTCCCGGGTCTGCACGATCGAGGAGTGCAGGTAGAGGTTATGCGGCATGACCGTCGCGCCGATGATGCCGATGGCGATGTACAGCATCGCCGGGTTGGTCACGATCTCGGGCGACGGCAGGAAGCCGCGGGCGACATCGGCGATCACGGGCTGGGCCAGGATCAGCTCGACCAGGAAGCAGCCGGCGATGATCAGCATCAGCCCGATGATGAACGCCTCCAGGTGCCGGAAGCCGCGGTTCTGCAGGTACAGCACCACCATGACGTCGAGCGCGGTCAGCACCACGCCCCACACCAGCGGGATGCCGAACAGCAGCTGCAGCGCGATCGCGGTGCCGATCACCTCGGCCAGGTCGCAGGCGACGATCGCGACCTCGCACAGGAACCACAGCGCGATGGCGACCGGCCGTGGATAGTGGTCGCGGCAGGCCTGGGCCAGGTCGCGGCCGGTGACGATGCCCAGCTTGGCCGACAGCGCCTGCAGCAGGATCGCCATGACGTTGGACAGCAGGATGACCGACAGCAGCGTGTAGCCGAAGGCCGAACCGCCGGCGAGGTCGGTCGCCCAGTTGCCCGGGTCCATGTAGCCGACGGCGACGAGATAGCCCGGGCCGGCGAAGGCGAACATCTTGCGCAGCCAGCCGGCGCCGTGCGGCACGGCGACGCTGCGATGCACCTCCGGCAGGCTTGGCGCCCCCGGTTCCGCCCGCCAGCCGGTGCCGGAGGGGGCACCCTGGGGGGCGATATCGTGGCCGGTGATGTCGCTTCTCATCATGCACGCTCGTTCTTTTCCGCACCAAAAGGCACTGCCGTATCCGTGTGGCGGACGACCGGTTCAGGCCGAGGCTCGGATCGATGTGTCACCCTTATAATGTAGCCATGGCTAACTTCTTGGCAAGCGTCATAACCTTGTCATTTTCTTTCCGCTCGGTATGATGCGCCGCAAAACGCGCCGGCCCCCTCCTAGGGACAGACGAGCAATGGTGGAACAAGATCGCCTCGCCGATACCGAGCTTCAGGCCGCGGGCTTCAGCCGCGTACGCCAGGCCCGGCAGACGGAGACGGCGGAAGATTATGTCGAGATGATCGCCGAGCTGATCGACAGCCAGGGCGAGGCGCGGATCGTCGAGTTGGCGGAGCGATTCGGCGTGGCCCATGCGACGGTGAACAAGACCATCGCCCGGCTGCAGCGCGAAGGGCTGGTCAGCGCCCGGCCTTACCGGTCGATCTTCCTGACCGATTCCGGCCGCGAGATGGCCGATGCCTGCCGCCGGCGCCACCGCATCGTGGTCGAATTCCTGAAGTCGATCGGGGTCAGCGACGCCGTCGCCGAGATCGATGCCGAGGGCATCGAGCACCATGTCAGCGCCGAAACCCTGGCGGCCTTCGAACGCCTGGTGGTGGTGCCGAAGGCCTAGGCTGTCCGGTCAGCCCTGTCCCGGCGCCCCCGTGACCCGCCAGATCACGTCGCCGACATCGTCCGCCATCAGCAGCGAAGACCGGTCCGGGCCGATCGTCACCCCCACCGGCCGGCCGTAGGAAGCGCGTTCGTCGGGCGACAGGAAGCCGGTCAGGATGTCGCGCACGGGACCGGAGGGGCGCCCGTTCTCGAACGGCACGAACACGAGCTTGTAGCCGCTTAGCTTGCTGCGGTTCCAGGAGCCGTGCTGCCCGATCGCCATGCCGTCGGGGAAGCCGGGCAGCGTGCCGGCCGGAACCCAGCACAGGCCCAGCGACGCGGTGTGCCCGCCCAGGGCGAAATCCGGGGTGATGGACGACGCCACCAGCGCCGGGTCCTGCGGCACCCGGTCGTCGACGATGCGGTTCCAGTAGCTGTAGGGCCAGCCGTAGAAGCCGCCGTCGCGCACCGAGGTCAGGTAGTCGGGCGGCGTCTCGTCGCCCAGTCCGTCGCGCTCGTTCACCACGGTCCAGAGCGCGCCAGTCGTTGGCTCCCACGCCGTGCCGACGGGGTTGCGCAGGCCGCCGGCGAAGATGCGGGCCTGGGCGCTCTCGAGATCCAGCTCGTGGATGGCGGCCCGGCCTTCCTCCGCCGCCATGCCGTGCTCCGCGATGTTGCTGAGCGAGCCGACGCCGATATAGAGCTTCCGCCCATCGGGGCTGGCCAGCAGGCTCCGGGTCCAGTGGCCGCCGCCCGGGGTGGTGGTCAGCCGCCGCCCGGGCGCGGTGATGCGGGTGTCGCCGGCGGTATAGGGGAAGGCCATGACGCCATCGGTGTTGCCGACATAGAGCGTGTCGCCTAGCAGGGCCATGCCGAAGGGCTGGTTCAGCCCGTCGAGCATCACCTCGCGGGTCTCGGCAACGCCGTCGCCATCGGCATCGCGCAGGAGCGTGATGCGGTTCGGGCTTTCCCCCACCGCGGCAGCGCGCTTCATGGTGCTGACCATGGCGTAGTCGAAGACGGACCGGATGCCCCCCGGCACGCTCAGCGCCTCGGCCGTCAGGACGTCGCCATTCGGCAGGACATGGATCCAGCGCGGATGCTTCAGGCCGGCGGCGAAGGCGTTCACTTTGAGGCCCGGCGCCGCGACCGGCGTCTGCCCCGCTGTCCATCCCTTGGCGGTCGGCATCTTCAGGGTCGGAATGCTGCCCTGGGGCTTTGCCGCCGGGATCGTCGGCGCGCTGCCGGCGGCCGGCTGCTGCGGGCCGTCGTTCCGGTGCCGCACAACGACCGTGCCGGCGCCGATCAGCGCGACCACGCGGGCAAAAATGCCGGACAAGCTCATGGCGAACCTCTGCCTGGGTGAAGGAGCGACACGAATCGCTTCAAGTCTGACCAATGATCAGCCAGGCGGGTGCATGCCGTGAAGGCCGTTTGCGGGATTATCGATCCGAGGCCCCGGTTGCCGCCGCTTTCACCGCATCGATGAAGGCGCGCAGGGCAGGGGCCATCTGGCGCTGCTGCGGATAGCACAGGAACAATCCGGGGAAGGCCGCGGACCAGGGTTCCAGCAGCGGCACCAGCCGGCCCGCGGCGATGTCGTCGGCCACCGTCTGCTCGACCGGGAAGGCGATGCCGATGCCCTGCAGGGCGGCGCGGCGCGCCATCTCCTTGTCGTTGACGATCAGCGGCCCGTCGACCGCGACCGAAAACCAGGCGCCATCCTCGAAGAACTCCCAGGCATAGGGCGTGGCCCGCCCCGGCCAGCGCCAGCGGATGCAGCGATGCTGCAGCAGGTCGCGCGGATGCTCCGGCCGGCCATGGGCGGCCAGATAGTCGGGGCACGCCACCGCGATCTGGCGCATCGCCGGGCCCAGGCGGATCGCGACCATGTCCCGCTCGATCACCTCGCCGATGCGGATCGCGGCATCGAAGCCGCCGGCGACGATGTCGATCACCTCGTCGCCCAGGGTGATGTCGAGCACGACGTCCGGATAGGATTCTGCGAAGACCCCCAGGATCGGCTGGATGAAACTCTCCGCGGCCGAGCGGAAGGCGTGGATGCGCACCGTCCCGGCCGGGCGCTCACGATAGCGCCGCACCTGGCCGATCGCCTGGCTCAGCTCCGCCACCACCGGCCGCACCCGCTGCAGCAGGTTTTCGCCGGCGTCGGTCAGCGCCACGCTGCGGGTGGTGCGGTTCAGCAGCCGCACGCCGACCCGCTCCTCGAACCCGCGCACCATCTGGCTCAGGGCCGAGGGCGAGACGCCGAGCATCTCCGCCGCCCGACTGAAGCTGAGCAGGTCGCCGACGGCGACGAAGGCCCGCAGCTGGTTGTAGTCGCTGCCCGACAACAGGGAATCCATGACCCACTGAACCGCTTTTAAGGCCAGCTTACAAGCGCTGTCAGAACGGCATGCATTCTGAAGGTCGGTGCCTGGGCCTATTTCAGGGGTCGCAACAAGGAGCCCCACCATGAAGACCTGGTTCATCACCGGCATTTCCCGCGGCCTCGGGCTGGCACTGGCCAAGGCGGCGCTGGCGGATGGCGACACCGTCATCGGCACCGTCAGAAGCGGCGCGCCCGACCTGCCGGCCGGGGCGGGAACGCTGCATGTCCTGACCCTCGACCTCGCCGACGGCGCCGCGGCGGAAGCGGCCGTGGAACGCGCCTTTGGCCTGGCGGGGCGCATCGACGTGATCGTCAACAATGCGGGCTATGGCCTGCTCGGCGCGGTCGAAAAGGCCGATGACGCCGATGTCGCCCGACTGTTCGACGTCGACGTATTCTCACCGTTCCGTATCATCCGCGCGGCGCTGCCGCATCTGCGGGCCCAGGGGGCGGGCCACATCGTCAACATCACCTCGATCGCGGGCAGGGCGCCCGGCCCCGGCTCCTCCCTCTACGGCGCGGCGAAGCATGCCCTGGAAGGCCTGACGGTCGGCCTGGCGCAGGAGGTCGCGCCGCTCGGCATCAAGGTGACGGCGGTGGCGCCGGGCGCCTTCCGGACCGACTTCCTGTCGACGCATTCGATCCGCAAGAGCGAGGCGGAGGGCGCGGCCTATGCTGCGAGCGTCGGGCGCAGCGCGGCCGCGTTCGACACCATGGCCGGCAAGCAGCTCGGCGACCCCGACCGGGCGGCGCAGGCCATCCTCACGGCTGTCCGTTCGAACAACCCGCCGCTGCACCTGCTGCTGGGAAGCGATGCCCTGCAGCGCGCCCAGACCAAGCTCGACGCGCTGATCGAGGAGATGAACCGCTGGGAAGAGGTGACCCGCAGCACTGATTTCCCGGCGGACGGGCCTGCGTAAGCCGCTACCGGCGAGGATGCGCGGCGCGCGTCGGGCGAACGGCCCGCGCCGCCATCCCACCGGCCCGGCACTCATTCACACAATGTTAATTGCGCCATCGCCAATTCATTGTTCATGATATGTTCCATGAGCGAAGCGCAATCCGATTCCGACACGACCCCGCCGAGCGATCCCGACCTGAAATGGACGGGATGGGCGCTGCAGATGCTGCGCGAGACGGTCGAGATCGATATGCGGGCCAAGCGGCTGGCCGTGCAGCAGCAGGCCACGCCGGGGGAGTCGGACAAGCTGGATTTCCCGCTGATGCAGTCGCGGCTGTCCCGCTCGATCCGGCTGTCGATCGCCATGACCGAGCGGATCCGCGCCGATTATCTGATGCGCCGGGACGGGCGTGCGACATCGGGCGTGCAGGAACGGCGCCGGCAGCGACGGGACCAGGCCACGGACGCCGTGGTCCGGGCGGTCGCCCTGCCCGAGGTGGCCGGGGATGCCGAGCGGTTGCAGTCGATGGTGCGGGAGACGCTGACCGAGGACGAGATCCTGGACGTGCAGATCGACAGCCTGTCGCCGGACGAATTCGTGCAGGCGGTCTGCCGCAAGATCGGCTATCCCCCATCGTCGATCCCGCTGCCGCGGGCCTGGGACGCGGCTGATACTCCGCCGGTGAAGACCAGCGATGCGGCCGGTCGCGAACCGGCCGAAGCCTGGCCGCGCCCGGCGAATGATTCCGCCCTCAACCACCCCCTGCCCGCGCCTCCGCAGCCGGACAGCAGTTAAGGGTTCGCTGTCCCCAGCTGTCATGCCCGGACTTGATCCGGGCATCCAAAGTCTGTCGACATCTCCTGGATTGCCGGGTCAAGCCCGGCAATGACAACAAAGGGAAGCGAACCCAACCGACAAGGTCGCCCGCGCCAGACCGTCCTTTTTACTCTCCCCCTCCCGCAAGGGGAGGGGGAGGATGGAATGTATGGCCTGGCCCAACCTGCGTCGCGTATTCGGGCGGCGCCGGACGCATTGTCGTGGCCGTAGCGACGGCGCCGTGGGGAACTCCGGAAGGGGAGGGGGGCTTGAAAACCGCTGCCCGGCTTCGTCTAGGCCGCCTTCTTCGCCTCGATATAGTCCACCGACTGCATCTCCATCAGCCGGCTCTCGGTGCGGGCGAATTCCAACGCGTGGCTTTCGCCGGCATAGAGCTGGGTGACCGGCGCCTCGGCCGCGATCACCACCCGGCGGCGCGCCTCGTACAGGCTGTCGATCAGGATGATGAAGCGCTTCATCTGGTTGCGCTTGTCTTCGGTGAAGCGCGGCACGCCCTCGATGATCACGGTGTGGAAGGCCTCGGCCAAAGCGAGGTAGTCGGCGGCGCCCAGCGGCCGGTCGCACAGCGCGTCGAAATCGCACCAGGCCACGCCCCGGGCGGCGCGCGGCACCTCCAGCGTGCGGGCGCCAGGAACGGCCAGGATGACGGGCGCGCCCTCGGCACCGTCGGTCAAATCGGCGAACAGCCCGGCCAGCGCCTTGTGCGTCATGCCGCCCAGCGGCGAGTGGTAGACCGGCCGGCCGCGCAGCCGGTCCAGCCGATAATCCCGGCCGCCATCCAGCTGCACCACTTCCAGCTTCTTCTTGATCATGGCGATGAAGGGCAGGAAGCGGTCGCGCTGCAGCCCGTCCTTGTACAGATCGTCCGGCGGCCAGTTCGAGGTCGCGACCACGATCACGCCCAGGCCGAACAGGGCCTGGAACAGCCGGCCCAGGAGCATGGCGTCGGCGATGTCGACGACATGGAATTCGTCGAAGCACAGCAGCCAGGCCTCGGCCGCGATGCGGCGGGCCAGCGGCGGGATCGGGTCGGCGGTCTCGCCCTCGGCCGCGGCACCCGACTGGCGCCATTCATGGATGCGCTGGTGTACCTCCAGCATGAAGGCGTTGAAATGCACCCGCCGCTTGTGCGGCACCGGCGTGGTGTCGAAGAACAGGTCCATCAACATCG
This sequence comes from Inquilinus sp., assembly GCF_057815775.1. Taxonomy (NCBI): domain Bacteria; kingdom Pseudomonadati; phylum Pseudomonadota; class Alphaproteobacteria; order Rhodospirillales; family Rhodospirillaceae; genus Inquilinus; species Inquilinus sp. The sequence continues at coordinate 3,001 of NZ_JBYRFX010000162.1, read as the reverse complement.
ACTTGCCGCGCCAGACGCCGCCCCAGAAATACAGGCCGCGGGGCGGGTCGATCGCCGGCTTCTTCTTGCCGAAGCCGAGCCTGGCCAGCAGCCCATGCCCGCTGTCCGGATCGGGCGGGGCGTAGCTGCGCAGCTGCCGGTGCAGGCGCTGCAGCTTCTCCACCGCCGCCGCCTGGGCAGGGTCGGCCCGCAGCGCGCCGTCGGCGATCCGGCGGCGATAGAGGGCGAGCGGTTCGTCGTCTGGCGCGGTCATGTCGGGCATATCGCAGCGTGCTTACCGCAAGCTCCGTCGAAATTCCAGGTGGGGACACGCATCCCTGGGCTGAAGCTGGAGAGCCGAGGACCTTTCTTCACTGTCATTGCCGGGCTTGACCCGGCAATCCAGAGAATGTCGACAGTCTCTGGATGCCCGGATCAAGTCCGGGCATGACAGTCGTGGTGATGGCTGACAGGCCCAAGCTAACGGCAGTTGCTACGAGCCGGCTTCGTCACACCACCCGGATGTTCTGGAACTGCCAGGGGTCGGTGGTGTCGATATCCTCGGGGAACAGCTGGCCGCGGCCGTCCAGCGGATTCCAGTCGGTGAAGGCGCCGGCCAACTCGCCGAGATAGGGCGACGCCACCTGCAGCACCCGCTCGTGGTCCATCTCCTCGGGCTCGACCAGCCCGCGGTTCGGATTCTCGATCGCCCAGACGAGGCCGCCCAGCACCGCCGCCGTCACCTGCAGGCTGGTGGCGTTGTTGTGCGGTGCCAGCTCGCGCGCCTCGCCGATGGTCAGGCGCGAGCCGTACCAGTAGGCGCCCTTGGCATGGCCGGCCAGCAGCACGCCCAGCTCGTCCATGCCCTCGATGATCTCGTCCATCATCAGCCGCTTTTCCGGCTGCAGCTCGTAGTTGCGGCCGGCGAATTCATGCACCGACAGCACCGCGTCGTCGGACGGGTGGTAGGCATAATGCACGGTCGGGCGATATGCCGGCTGGGTCCCGGACCCGACGGTCAGGTAATCGGCCAGCGAGATCGCCTCGTTGTGGGTGATCAGGAAGCCATGGATCGGCCCGGCCGTGGGCGTCCAGGTCCGCACCCGGGTGGCAGCGCCGGGGCGGGCCAGCCAGATCGCCGCCTGCGACCCCTTTTCGTGGCGGTGGCCGTCGACGGGGAAGTGGCGCTCATGGCTGCCCCAGCCCAGCTCGGCCGGCTGGCAGCCTTCGCCGACGAAGCCGTCGATCGACCAGGTGTTGACGAATTCGCCCGGCTTCTTCGGGAAGCGAGCCACCTGGGTGTCGCGCTCGGCGATGTGGATGACCTTGACGCCCAGGGTCTGCGCCAGCGTGGCCCAGCCGGCCCGGTCGGCCGGCACCGGCGGCTCGAATCCGGTCGCGGCGGCGACGTTCATCAGGGCCCGCTTGACGAAATGCGAGACCAGGCCGGGGTTGGCGCCATGGGTCACCACCGCGGTCGGCGTGCCGGGCGCGCGGCCCAGCGCCAGCGCCGTTTCGCGCAGGGCATAGTTCGACCGCTCGGCCGGCCCGAGATCGAGGTCGGTGTAGCCGCCGAGCCAGGGCTCGATGCAGGTGTCGATGTAGAGCGCCCGGTGCTGCCGCGCCAATTCGATCAGCGCGACCGAGGAGACGTCGACCGAGAGATTGACCACGGCGTCGCCCGGGCCGAACAGGGGTTCGAGCAGTGTCCGGTAGTTGCTGCGGGTGACCGGTTCATGGATGAACTGGACGCCGTACAGCTCCGCCTCCTTCTGGCCTCTGGTCTCCGCCGTGACGATGGTCACGCGGTCGGGGGTCAGGGTCAGGTGCCGCAGCAGAAGCGGCAGCACGCCCTGGCCGATCGAGCCGAAACCGACCATCAGGATACGGCCGGTGAAAGAGGTGCGTGCGGGGGTCGTCATTTACAGGGACACTCCTCGAGTGTGTTGCGTGCGGGGTCGCTCCGTCAGGTGGCAGGTGGCAGGCCGTGGCTAGACTGGGCGGTTGATATGAAAAAAGCGCCGGGGTCACCAGCGCTTTTTTGTGACGTTTTTTGAAGGCGCTGCGTGGATTCAGCCGGCGCGTTCCAGCATCAGCTTCTTGATCTCGCCGATCGCCTTGGCGGGATTGAGACCCTTCGGGCAGGTCTTGGTGCAGTTCATGATGGTGTGGCAGCGATAGAGGCGGAACGGATCCTCCAGCGCGTCCAGCCGCTCGCCGGTCATCTCGTCCCGGCTGTCGGCGATCCAGCGATAGGCCTGCAGCAGCACGGCCGGGCCCAGGTACTTGTCGCCGTTCCACCAGTAGCTCGGGCAGCTGGTCGAGCAGCAGAAGCACAGGATGCACTCGTACAGGCCATCCAGCTTCTCGCGCTCTTCCGGGCTCTGCTGCCGCTCGCGGTCGGGCGGCGGTGGGCTTTCGGTCTGCAGCCAGGGCTTGATCGACGCGTATTGCGCGTAGATGTGGGTCAGTTCGGGCACCAGATCCTTCACCACCGGCAGATGCGGCAGCGGGTAGATCTTGACGTCGCCCTGCACATCCTCGATCGGCTTGAGGCAGGCCAGGGTGTTGGTGCCGTCGATGTTCATCGCACAGGACCCGCAGATGCCTTCGCGGCAGGACCGCCGGAAGGTCAGGGTCGAGTCGATGTCGTTCTTGATGTGGATGATGGCATCCAGGACCATCGGCCCGCAGCGCGCCAAGTCGATCTCATAGGTGTCGAGCCGCGGGTTCTCGTCAGTGTCGGGGTCCCACCGATAGACCTTGAAGGTCCGCGGCTTCTTGATCTCGCCGGAGACGCGAACGGTCTTGCCGGGCTGGACCTTCGAATTTCTGGGCAGGATGAATTCGGCCATGGCGTCCTCAGTACACCCGCGCCTTGGGCGGGAAGCTCTGGACTTCGTTGGTCATCGGCTGGAGATGGACCGGGCGGTAGTCGATGCGGGTCTTGCCGGCCTCGTCGATCCAGATGACGCTGTGCTTCATCCAGTCGACGTCGTTGCGGTCGGCGAAGTCCTCGCGG
>NZ_JBYRFX010000161.1:0-6256 GCF_057815775.1 Inquilinus sp. | reverse complement strand
CGACACCCCCCCCCCCGGCCCCCCACCCGCATGGGGAGGGGGGAGAGTAAAAAGGGCAAGCCGGCTCGGGACTGTGAGGCCGCGTGGGAACCGACGATCACAGGAGTATTATCCGCAGCCATTGTTCATGATATGTTCCATGGACAAGCCGCAATCCCATCAGACATCGGAGGTCCCGGCCGCTCCCCAGGCGGAGCGGGCCGGGCGGATGCTCAACCGGATGGCCGAGATGGCGATGGAGCGGGCCGAGGCGCTGCATGCGGCGTCCCTGGAGGCGATCCGTGAGCGCGACGCCGCCAATTCGAACTCGCCTTCGCCCGCCAGGACCGGGAGGCGGTCGACAAGGCCGCCGCCGGCGCCCGGGCCCGCGCCACGGAGAAGGCGGAACGCCGCAACACGGTGGCGCGCGTGGTCGTCCATTCGATCTGTTCCGACCAGAACCTGGATTTCCGGACCTCCGCCCATCTCGCCAACGGGATGTGGGAGCAGCTGATCGAGACCCGCGAGATTGACGAGGCGCTGGCCCTGGCCGAGCATCCGATCGAGGAGATCGTGCTGCGGCTGTGCCGCGACATGGGGGTGAAGCCGGAGCTGGTGCTGCTGCCGGACCCGGATGGGCCCGCGGCCCGCACGCCACCCCAGCGCTATGCCAACGAGGGCTACCTGCCGGACGAAGCGGACGATGTCGACGAGTGGTGGCCCCATGAGGGCCCGGACAAGGGCCGGTACTGGTATCGCACCCACAGCCTGAAGCACCTGCACATCGTCACCGGCTGGTACGACATGGCTGGCTACGACAACCCGATCGAAGGCCTGCCCTGGGACCAGCCGCCCGACACCGGGTGAGACGCCATCGCGGCCCCGATGAACCGTTGGGTTCGCCGATGCGAACCCCAACCATCGAAGAGATCGTTTCGCCTCTCCCGCCCTCGCGGGAGGGGCCGGCGGCGCTTGCATGCGTCCGCCGCGAACAGAAAGGCCGGCCATTGCCTAACCGGCTGCGGAAGTCCCTGGCGCGGTTCGGGCTGGACTGGCAGGTGGTGGCTGACAGGTCCGATTGGTCACTGGCTAGACAGCGGACGAGCCCACGGGTTCACCATGGATGCCAGTGCGACCTCGAAATCCGACGTGTTGCTGGTGACCAGTGTCAGGTTGTGGACCTGGGCCGTCGCGGCCACGAAGGCGTCCATGGCGCTGATCGGTCGCCCGGCGGCGACGCACGTCGCGACCACGACCCCCCAGGCATCCGCCACTGCTGGGTTGATCGGCAAGATCCGGGAGTCGAAGCGTGCCGGCAGATCGTCTTTCAACCACTGATCAAGCTGGATCCGCCGTCGTCCATGGGGCAAGCGTTCGATGCCATGCCGGAGTTCCACCAGGGTCACGACACTGAGGAAGATCCGATCCTCATCGACCTCGGAGAGCCAGGCGATCACGCCGGTGTCGGGCAAGGGCTTCTTCCATTCCGAGACGACGTTGGTGTCGAGCAGAAAGCTCAAAGGCCGCTCTCGCGGGGGCCGTCCTTGCGCCGCTCAACGTCCAGATCCGACCCAGGCAGGGGCGAGGCGGCGAAGAAATCGGCGAGGGTGCCGACGCGCTTCGTCTTCCGTTCCCATTCCTCGGCGGACACGACGACGACGGCGGAGTGGCCATTCCGGGTGACGGTCTGCGGCCCGTCCCGGCGGGCCCGATCGATGACTTCGCTGAATTTCGCCTTGGCTTCGGCGACGCTCCAGGTTCCTTCGGTCACAACGACCTCCAACGCATCATGGTCATGATGGTCATCTCGCGGCACATCGCAAGCGCCAACAGAAAGGCCCGGCCGTCGCCGGCCGGGCCTTTCAGTACTGCGCTCTCGAACCGATCAGCCCGAAGTGATGATCGGGCGATGACCGATCACACTTGGCATGATCGGCCTTCCGCCGATCAACCCGGTATGATCGGACTAAGTCCGATCAACCTGGGAACGTATAAGCCGTCTTCACCACGGTGTAGAACTCGGCGGCGTAGCGGCCCTGTTCGCGCGGGCCGTAGCTGGAGCCCTTCCGGCCGCCGAACGGCACGTGATAATCCACGCCCGCGGTCGGCAGGTTCACCATCACCATGCCGGCCTGGCTGGCCCGCTTGAAGTGGCTGGCGTATTTCAGGCTCGAGGTGGCGATGCCGGCGGACAGGCCAAATTCGGTGTCGTTCGCCGTGGCCAGCGCCGCTTCGTAATCCTTGACCCGGATCACCGTGGCGACCGGCCCGAAGATCTCCTCGCGGTTGATCCGCATGTCGTTGGTGGTCTCGATGAACAGCGCCGGGGACAGGTAGAAGCCCTCGGTCTCGCGGTTCAGCCGCTCGCCGCCGAAGGCCAGCTTGGCGCCTTCCTTGACGCCGATGTCGATGTAGGACAGGTCCTGGTCCAGCTGGCTCTGGTCCACCACCGGGCCCATCTCAGTGCCCTGCTTCAGCGCGTTGTCGACCTTCAGCGACTTCAGCTTCTCGGTCATCGCCGCGACGAAGCGGTCATGGATGCCCTCGGTCACGATCAGGCGCGACGAGGCGGTGCAGCGCTGGCCGGTGGAGAAGAAGGCGCTGTTGGTGGCGGCCCCGACGGCGGTGTTCAGGTCGGCATCGTCGAGGATGACCATCGGGTTCTTGCCGCCCATCTCGAGCTGCACCTTCTTGCCGATCTCGGCGCAGCGCACCGCGATGGCGCGGCCGGTGCCGACCGACCCGGTGAAGCTGATGGCGTCGATGTCACGGCTGGCGACGAAGGTTTCGCCGACCACAGAGCCGCGGCCCATCACCAGGTTGAACACGCCGGACGGCACGCCGGAGTCGATGATGATCTGCGACAGGGCCCAGGCGCTGCCCGGCACCAGGTCGGCCGGCTTGAACACGATGCAGTTGCCATAGGCCAGGGCCGGGGCGATCTTCCAGGCCGGGATGGCGATCGGGAAGTTCCACGGCGTGATCAGGCCGATGACGCCCATCGGCTCCCGCGTGATCTCGACATCGATGCCGGGGCGGACCGAGGCCAGCTTCTCACCCTGGATGCGCAGCACCTCGCCGGCGAAGAACTTGAAGATCTGGCCGGCGCGGGCGGCCTCGCCGATGCCCTCGGGCAGGGTCTTGCCTTCCTCGCGCGACAGCAGCCGGCCCAGCTCTTCCTTCTTGGCCAGGATGGTGTTGCCGATCTTGTCCAGCAGGTCGTGCCGCTCCTGCAGCGTGGTCATCGACCATTTCGGGAAGGCGGCACGGGCCGCGGCGATTGCCTGCTCCGCCTGGGCGCGGTCGGCACGGGTGTACTCGCCGACCACGTCCGACAGGTCCGACGGGTTCACGTTCTTCGCCGCGTCCGGGCCTTCGACCCAGGATCCGGCGATGTAATTGGCGTGGACGCTCATTTCGTTCCCTCTCTCGACCTTTTGTCGGATGTATGACTACTGGATAGGTCGTGCCGATATCCGATGCAACAAGGCTGCGGCATGCCAGCTATGGCAAATCGTCTTCCGCAGTGGCCGGCAGCTCGGCCTCCGGCCCATCCAGCTCCAGCAGCGGCGCCGCCTTGTCCATCGGCAGCTCCTCCACCTGGCGCAGCTTGCGGTGGATGGCGCGGGTGCGGGTGCCGATCTGCTGGATCACGTTCTGCCCCTCCTGCAGCTTCTTGCCGACCTTGTCCATCAGCTCGCCATAGCTCTGGAACTCCGCCTTCACGGCACCCAGCACCTGCCAGATCTCGGCCGATTTGTGCTGGATCGCCAGGGTGCGGAAGCCCATGCGCAGGCTGGACAGGAAGGCGCCGAGCGTGGTTGGGCCCAGGATGGTGACGCGGTACTGCTCGCGCACTGATTCGCGCAGGCCGGGCCGGCGCAGGATCTCGGCGAACAGCCCCTCGGTCGGCACGAACAGCACGGCGAAATCCGTGGTGACGGGCGGGTAGATATATTTGGTGGCGATCTTCTTCGCCTCGTCGCGGATCCGCCGGTCCAGCTGCCGGCCCGCGGCCTCGGCGGCCACGGCATCGCCGGCCTCCAGCGCCAGGTTCAGCCGCTCGTAATCCTCCTGCGGGAACTTGCTGTCGACCGGCAGCAGCACGCCTTCGGGCAGGCGGATGGCGAACTCCACCGTCTCGGCACTGTCCGGTCGCGGCCGGGCGTTGCGCACCAGCTGGTCCTCGGTCAGCACCTGCTCCAGCAGGGCGTCCAGCTGCTCCTCGCCGAAGGTGCCGCGGGTCTTCACGCCGGACAGCATCTTCTTCAGGTCGCCGACGCCGCCGGCCAGCACCTGCATCTCGCCCAGGCCCTGGTGCACCCGCTCCAGCCGCTCGCTCACGGTCTGGAACTGGGCCTGCAGCCGGGTCTCCAGCGTCGCCTGCAGCTTCTCGTCGACGGTGGCGCGCATCTGCTCCAGCTTCGCCTCGTTCTCCTGGCGCAGCTTCTGCAGGTTCAGGTCCAGCGTCTCGCGCAGCCGGCCCTGGCTCTGTGCCATCGATTCGGACAGCGCCTGCAGCCGGGTGGCCACGGTGTCCAGCCGGGTCTGCTGGGTCTCGCCGATCGCCCGCATCGCGCCGACCAGCGTCTCGCCGGTGTTGCGCAGCGACGACGCGATCTCCTGCCGCTGCCGGCTGTCGCGGGCTTCGGCCGAGGCTTCGGCGCGCCGTTCCGCCGTCTGCAGCTCCTGCTCCACCCGGCCCAGGTCGCGGCGCAGATCCTCGATCGCACCGGTCAGCGGGCTCAGATCCAGCCGGGTCCGCCGGAACAGCGCGACCAGCAGGGTCAGGATGGCGACGCCGAGGATGACGAGGCCGAGGATGCGGAGATCGATCGAGGCGAGGTCGAAATTCATAAGCTCATCCGGATGCGGGACGGGCAGAACACCTCAGACGGCCTACCCGCGCAAGGTGCTTCGGCCGGCGAAGCGGGCGCGGGCGCCCAGCGCCTCCTCGATCCGCAGCGCCGCATTCCATTTCGCCATCCGCTCCGACCGGGCGAAGGACCCGACCTTCAGCTGGCCGACGCCCCAGCCGACCACCAGGTCGACGATGGTGGTGTCCTCACTCTCGCCCGAGCGGGCGGAGACGATGCCGGTCAGCCCGGCCGCCTTGGCCGCATCCCAGGCCGCCCGGGTCTCGGTCAGCGTGCCGCGCTGGTTCGGCTTGATCAGCACGGTGGTGCAGGCCCGTGCCGCCGCCGCCGCGCGCACCCGCGCCGCATCGGTCACCAGGAAATCGTCGCCGACAATCTGCACCCGGTCGCCGATCGCCGCGGTGATGGCCTGGAAGCCGGCGGCGTCATCCTCCGCCACCGGGTCCTCGACCGACAGGATCGGCCAGCGCCGGGTCCAGCCGGCGACCAGATCGACCATCTCGCCAGTGTCGCGCTCCCGCCCTTCGAAGCGGTAGCGGCCGTCGCGGCCGAATTCGGAGGCGGCGACGTCAAGCGCGATCGCCACCTCGTCGCCCGGCCGGCGGCCAGCCCGCTCGATGGCGCGGACCAGCATGTCCAGCGCCTCGGCCGAATCGGCGAAGGCCGGCCAGAAGCCGCCCTCATCGGCGACGCCGTACAGCTTGCCGGACTCGGCCATCAGCGACCCGGCGGCGCGGTAGACCTCGGCGGTCCAGTCCAGCGCCTCGGCGAAGCTGCCGGCGCCGGGGCAGATCACCATGAAGTCCTGCAGGTCCAGCCGCCGCCCGGCATGGGCGCCGCCGCCGAAGATCTGGATTTCCGGCAGGGGCAGCAGTACGGCGTCGTCGCCGCCGAGATGGCGCCACAGCGGCAGGCCGGCGGCCGCCGCGGCAGCCTGGGCCGCGGCCATCGACACGGCGATGGTGGCGTTGCCGCCCAGCCGCGCCTTGTCCGCCGTGCCATCCAGCGCGATCAGGGCGTGGTCCAGCCCGGCCTGGTCGGCGGCGTCGAAGCCGGCCAGGGCGCGGGCGACCTCGCCGTTCACCGCATCGACCGCGCCGCGCACGTCGTGGCCGCCGAAACCGGTGCCGCCGTCGCGCCGGTCCAGCGCCTCGCCCGAGCCGGTGGAGGCGCCGGCCGGGGCGATGGCGCGGCCGACGCCGCCGCCCTCCAGCCGGATCTCGGCCTCCACGGTCGGCCGGCCGCGGCTGTCCCAGACACGGCGGCCGCGGATCTCGGTGATGCGGGTGCGGGTCACAGGCTCAACTCCTCGGCCCAGGCGGTGCGGATCTCGGCCAGTCTGTTCGGCGGGGCCAGCAGCAGCGGTTTCGCCACCCGGCGTACCCGGTCCTGCTGTGCCG
>NZ_JBYRFX010000160.1:0-2128 GCF_057815775.1 Inquilinus sp. | reverse complement strand
CGCTGCCGGCGCCGGTCACCTTCGCGATGGCCAGCGCCAGCAGCAGCCGTTCGGCCGCGACGAACAGGTCGCCGGCCTTCTTAGCCTGTTCCTGGGCCTGGTCCAGCGCCCGCGCCAGCTCACGGCTCATATAGACCTGGCCGCCACCACCCTCGACCTTGGGCTGCTTGGCCAGCGCCAGGTCGAGCGCCTGCGCCGCCGCCTCCGGCTTGCCGCCGGCGCTGCGGATGAGGTTGGAGGCCAGCCCCTCTTCGTCGTCGAGCAGCACCTTGAGCAGATGCTCGGGCAGAAGCTGCTGGTGGCCCCGCGTCAGGGCCGCGGTCTGCGCTGCCTGGAGAAAGCCCTGGCTGCGCTCGGTGAATTTCTGAAGATCCATAGATTCGGTTTCCCCGCTTGTTCGGCGCGGTCGTCTTGCAAGAAGCCCGACCCCGCCTCGATCCACATCAGTGCGATCCGGGAAGGATGCAGGACTGATGTAGGGGTGTGGCCGGGCTGCAACAAGGCCGGTTGTGCAGTCGCCTTTGCAAAGGCAGGATTCGGCAGGATCGGAGGGACGGAATGATGGATCTGCTGGGACAGGTGGCGATCGTCACGGGCGCCGGAAGTGCCGAAGGCATCGGCTTCGCCGCGGCCCGGCACCTGGCGAAGCTCGGCGCCATCCTGGTGGTGGCCGCGACCACAGACCGCATCCAGGCGCGGGTCGAGGCGCTGCGGGCGGCAGGCCATGCGGTGACCGGCGTGATCGGCGACCTCACCCGCATGGACGATGCCCTGCGCCTGGCCGAGACGGCGATGGCGGCGCATGGCCGGATCGACATCCTGGTGAACAATGCCGGCATGGTGCAGACCGGCACCGCCACCCCGGGCACGCCCTTCGCCGCGCTGGACGAGGCCGGCTGGGACCGCGGCATCGCGCTGAACCTGAAGACCGCCTTCGCCGCGACCCGGGCGGTGCTGCCGCACATGCTGGCGCGCGGCTATGGCCGCATCGTCAACGTTTCCTCGGTCACCGGGCCGCGCGTCGCCATCCCGGGCGAAAGCGCCTATGCGGCGGCGAAAGCGGGCCTGAACGGGCTGACCCGCGCCCTGGCGCTGGAAATCGCCGGCCAGGGCGTGACCGTGAACGCGGTCGAACCCGGCTGGATCGCCACCGCCTCGTCCTCGGAGGCCGAGCACGAGGCCGGCCGCCAAACCCCGATCGGCCGCGCCGGCCGGCCGGAGGAGATCGCGGCAGCCATTGCCTTCCTCGCCTCGCCCGGCGCCAGCTATATCACCGGCGCTTCGCTGGTGGTCGATGGCGGCAACACGCTGCAGGAACGCAAAGGTCCCATCCGCGCATAGCGGCGATCATCGGCGCGCTGATTGTTTCCCGCGGCCATCTCGCGTTAGGGTTCCATCCCGTACCGTCGCGACTGACCCGCCCATGACCGCCGCCCGCCTCACCGCCCTCTACCGCTATCCCGTCAAGGGCCTGGCCGGGCAGAAGCTCGATGCCGCGGAGCTGGCCGCGGGCGAGACGGTACCGCACGACCGGCGCTTCGCCATCGTGCATGGCGCCAGCCAATGCGACCCGTCAGCCCCGACCTGGCAGCCGAAGCGGCAGTTCCTGCAGCTGATGACGGATCAGCGGCTGGCGCTGCTGGGCATCGGCTACGACGACGCGACCGAGGCGCTGACCCTGAAGCGCGACGGCAAGCAGGTGGCGCGCGGCCTGCTGTCGATGCCGATCGGCCAAGACCTGATCAACCAGTTCCTGAACGCCTTCATGAAGGACCCGCGCGGCGCGGTGAAGATCGTCTCCGCCCCCGGCATCGCCTTCACCGACCGGCCCGAGAAGTTCGTCTCGATCATCAACCTCGCCTCGGTGCGGGACATCGAGCGGGTGACGCGCGCACCGGTCGACCCGCAGCGCTTCCGCGCCAACCTCTATGTCGATGGCCTGCCCGCCTGGTCGGAATTCGACCTGATCGACCGCGAGATCACGGTCGGCCCGGTGCGGCTGAAGGTGGTGATGCGGATCACCCGCTGCGCCGCGACCAACGTCAACCCGGCGACCGGCGAGCGCGACCTGAACATTCCCAAGGCGCTGATCACCGGCTTCGGCCACGCCGATTGCGGCGTGTTCGCC
>NZ_JBYRFX010000159.1:0-6707 GCF_057815775.1 Inquilinus sp. | reverse complement strand
CCGCGACGAGGTCCATCTCTCGGCGGTCAATTCGATCAACTGGGCCCGGATCATGGCCCAGACCGTCTATTACGTCGCCGCGGCGCTGGCGCTGGGCGCGCCGGACCGGCCGGTGGCCTTCGCCGTGCCGACCGGCAATTTCGGCAATGTCTTCGCCGCCTATGCCGCCAAACGGATGGGCCTGCCGATCGCCAAGCTGGTGGTCGGATCGAACCGCAACGACATCCTCGACCGGTTCTTCAAGTCGGGCGAGATGAAGATGGACGGGGTCGAGCCGAGCCTGAGCCCGTCGATGGACATCCAGATCTCGTCCAACTTCGAGCGGCTGCTGTTCGAACTGTGCGACCGCGACGCCGAGCAGCTGAGCGCGCTGATGGCGGAGTTCCGCGGCACCGGCCGGTTCAGCGTCACCCCGGCGATGCACCAGGCGGCGACCGCGCTGTTCGCCAGCCACAAGCTGGACGACGAGGGCACGCTGGCGCTGATCGCCGAGACCCGGGCCGCCACCGGCCAGACCCTCGACCCCCACACCGCCTGCGGCCTGGCCGCCGCCCGCGCCCACCCGGCCGGGCCGGGCATCCCGATGGTGGTGGCCGCGACCGCCCACCCCGCCAAATTCCCCGATGCGGTGGAGCGTGCCACCGGCTGGCGCCCGCCGCTGCCGCCCCATCTTGCCGATCTGTATGAACGGGAGGAGCAGCTGACCCCGCTGCCCAACGACCTCAGCACCATCGAAGATTTCGTCCGCCAGGCCCGCACCAATGGAGGGCCGCGCTGATGCCGATCCTGGAAAGCACGCTGTCGAACGGCCTGCGCGTCGTCACCGACCCGATCTCCACCGTGGAGAGCGCCTGCGTCGGCCTGTGGGTCGGCGTCGGCACCCGGCATGAGACCGCCGAGGTCAACGGCGTCGCCCATCTGCTGGAGCATATGGCGTTCAAGGGCACGCGCCGGCGCAGCGCCCAGGATATCGCCCAGGAGATCGAGGCGGTCGGCGGCCATCTGAACGCCTATACCAGCCGCGAGAACACGGCCTATTACGCGCGCATATTGAAGGAAGACGCGCCGCTGGCGCTCGATATCCTCGGCGACATCCTGCAGAACTCGGTGTTCGACGAGGCCGAGCTGACGCGTGAGCGCGCGGTGGTGGTGCAGGAGATCGGCCAAGCGATCGACACGCCCGACGACATCATCTTCGACCAGTTCCAGGAAGCCGCCTTCCCGGACCAGGCGATCGGCTGGCCGGTGCTGGGCACCGCCGACATCGTCGGATCGCTGCCGCGCGATGCGATCGCCGGCTATATCGGCCGCAACTACGGCGCCGACACCATGGTGCTGGTCGCGTCCGGCAATGTCGACCACGACCGGATGACGGCCCAGGCCGAAAAGCTGTTCGCCGGGCTGCCGGCCCAGGCCGAAGCGCGCACGGCGCCCGCCGCCTATCAGGGCGGCGAGCATCGCGAGGAGCGCGATCTCGAGCAGTTGCACCTGGTGCTGGGCTTCCCGGGCCTGGCCTATGCCGACCCGGATTTCTACGCCGGATCGGTGCTGTCGACCCTGCTGGGCGGCGGCATGTCCTCGCGCCTGTTCCAGGAGATCCGCGAGAAGCGCGGCCTGGTCTATTCGATCTATTCCTTCACCAGCGCCTACCAGGATGGCGGGCTGTTCGGCATCTATGCCGGCACCGGCGAGGATGAGGCGCGGGAGCTGGTGCCGGTGCTGTGCGGCGAGATCGGCCGGGTGATCGGCGATGCGGCGGAGGACGAGGTCGTCCGCGCCCGCGCCCAGATCAAGGCCGGGCTGCTGATGAGCCTGGAATCGACCATGGCGCGGGCCGAGCAGCTGGGCCAGCAGATGCTGATCTTCGGCCGCCCGGTGCCGCCGGACGAGGTCGTGGCGCGGATCGACGCCGTCGATGCCGCCGCGGTGCGCCGGGTCGCCGACCGCCTGTTCCGGGCACCCCCAACCCTGGCGGCGCTCGGGCCGGTCGGCAAGCTCGACAGCTACGATGCGATCCGGGCCCGGATCGGCTGAACGGCATTGAGCGGGGCGGCGGTGATCGGCTTCTTCCGGACGGGGCTCGGCACCCTTCCCCCGGTCCGGATCGAGGGCCAGCGGACCTATCTGCGTCCGCCGCGTCTGCGCGACTGGCGGCCTTGGGTGGCGCTGCGCGGTGACAGCCGTGCCTTCCTGACGCCGTGGGAGCCGACCTGGCCGGAAGACGCGCTGAGCCGCGCCGCCTATCTGCGCCGGCTGCGCCGCCAGATCTACGAATGGCGCCAGGATGAGGGCTACGGCTTCCTGATCTTCGAGCGCGAAAGCCGGCAGTTGATCGGCGGCATCGGCTTTTCCAACGTCCGCCGCGGCGTCGCCCAATCGGCCTCGATCGGCTATTGGGTCGGCGAGCGATTCGCCCGGCGCGGGCTGATGACCGACGCCACCGCGGCGACCCTGGCCTTCGGCTTCAACCAGCTCGGCCTGCACCGAATCGAGGCGGCCTGCCTGCCGCACAACGAACCGAGCCAGAAGCTGCTGCTGCGGCTGGGCTTCACCCATGAGGGCCAGGCCCGCGCCTACCTCAAGATCGACGGGGATTGGCGGGATCACCTGCTGTTCGGGCTGGTCGACACCGAGTTTCATCCGGGACCATGACCATCCGGCTTGATGCGATTGGTCAGCGCGCCTAGGGTCATGAAAAATCAGGCGGAACGCGGCACGTGGCATTGGACTGGGATACCCTCTCGCGCACCCTGCGCCCCGAGAACAGCCCCGGCTTCCTGCTGTGGCAGGTCGCGAATCAATGGCAGCGGCTGCAGCGTTCGACGCTGGAACCGCTCGGCCTCACTCACGTGCAGTTCGTGCTGCTGGCCGGCCTCGCCTGGCTCAGCCGCAAGGAGAACGACGTCACCCAGGCCAGGCTTGCCGCCTTCTGCAAGACCGATGCGATGATGACCAGCCAGGTGGTGCGGTCGCTGGAGACCGGCGGCTTCGTTGCCCGGGCGCCGCACCCGACCGACAGCCGGGCCCGGCAGCTGCGCGTCACCGCCAAGGGCGCCGAGGTGCTGAACGCCGCCATGCCGCGGGTGCGCGAGGCCGATGCCCAGTTCTTCGGCACGCTGCAGGAAAGCCAGAGCTTCGTCGACCAGTTGCGCCGCCTGTGGTCGAACGGCTCCAAGCGCGAGCCCTGAGAGCCCCTACCCCACCTGCTGCAGAATCGCCGGAATCAGGAACACCAGCGGGGCGAACAGCGCCAGCCGGGTCCGCGGCAGCTTCACTCCGTTGCGGCGCAGCTGGAACAGCTGGACCTGCAGCGCCAGGAACAGGGTGCAGGCGAACACCAGCGCCGCGACCGGCAGGGTCAGCAGACCCAGCAGGTGCAGCAGCTCCAGCGTCACCAGCATCAACGCGGCGCAGGCCAGCAGCCCCATCGTCGCCTGACGCGAAATCAGTGCACGGTTGATCCGCAGTTCCAGCTGGGCCAGCGACACCCACCAGATCGTCTGCATGCAGAGGATCGGCAGGATCGCCGCCATCTCGGGAAAATAGGCGACCCAGCCCGGCAGCAGCACGGCGCCGAACAGGTGAAAGGCGGCCAGGATCGCGGCGGCGCCGGTCATGGTCAAGGCCAGCAGCCCGAGATAGAACCGGTCGAACCATTCGACCGAGGCCTCGTACAGCGTCTTGAAGAAGGCGGTCGCGATCAGCTGGTGCACCAGGAAGATCGCCGCCGCGATGCGGAAGCAGACGGAGTAGACCGAGACCGCCTCGACCGAGAGGAAGTAGCCGACCAGCACGCGCGAGCTGCTGACGATGGCGAAATAGACCAGCGAGTTCACCATCATGAAGAAGCCCATCCGCCGGGCCGCGACATAGGCGGTGAAGAAGTGCGGCCGTAGCGTCCGGGCCAGGCCGGCCAAGGCGAAGACGGTGAAGCCCAGCGCGACCGCGCCGTAGCCGGCGATCACCGGCCCCAGCGGCACCCGGCCCAGCACGGCGAAGACCAGCCCCCCGACCAGGATGAACAGGTACAGCGACAGGTTGTCGGCCACCAGGATGCCGAAGCGGCGGCCCATGGCGCGGTAATAGACGCTGGCGGCGATCTGCGCCGCGCCGCCGGCCACGGTGATCGCGGCGAAGACCGGCAGCAGCTCGCCGGAGGCGGCATAGAGAGCGGCCGCCACGCCGAGCCCGAGCAGGCCGACCGAGGCGACGACGAAGAACACGAGGTCGAGGACCCGGCCGTCCTTCTGAATCAGCACCAGCTGCGGAATGGCACCCGGGATGCCGAGGCTGAGGATCTGGGCCCCGACCACGCCGATGCTGAGCGCCAGTTCGGCGGTGCCGTAATCCTGCACGGTCATGATCTGGGACAAGAGCAGCGGGCCGAAGAAGGCGGCGCCCTTGCCGAGCGCGAAGGCCAGCAGGAACAGCGCGGCCTGCCCACCCACGGCCCTGACCTTGGCAAGATTCATCGTGAACGCCATGGCCAGGCGCGGCTCCCGCCGGTCGGGTCGTTGAGGCGCCGAGGTGACATCAGGCCCGCCAGATCTTTCCAGTCCCCCCTCCCCCTACCCCTCTCCCGCAAGGGGAGGGGGGACTCAAGGGGCGACCTTCGCCTAAATCCCATCAGCACAGCCGTCAGGCGCGCAGATAGATGCGGTTGACGTATGGATCCAACGCCTGGCCCGGCGCCGCCCGGCCGGCATCCACGATCGGCTGCCGCGGGCCGTACAGGATCGGGCCCTGGCCGTAGACCACCTGGAACATCAGCCGCGGCGTCACCCGCGCCGGCAGGCCGCGATGCAGGCCGAACGTGTTCTCCAGGAAGCTGGTGCCGGCGGTGCCCTGGAACTGGATGAAGCGCTCGCGGCCGAAGGCGGCCTCGACCTCGGCATCGGCATAGCGGCGGATCGGCATCAGCGCGTCCTCGCGATGCGAGCCGCGGACATAGACATGCGGCCCTGCCCCTTCATCGACATCGGTGAGATAGACGAACAGCTTCACGAAGCGCCAGTCGTCATAGTCGCGGTGGAACAGCTCGGCATGCTGGCCCTGCTCGTGGCCGGCGATCGACCACCAGGCGGCCATGACGCTGATCGTCGGCTTGCAGCCCAGCACCGACTGCACCGCCTCCAGCACATCGGGGTGGTTGGCGATGGCCAGGGCATGGGGCGCGTTCACCACCACCTCCGGCCGGAAATGGGCGACATGGGTGCCCGGCGGGGCCTGGTCCGGCGCCTGGAAATCGCCCTGCTCCGGCTTGTAGAGGTTGGACACCTTGTGCCCGGCGAAATAGTCCCGCATCTCCGCCACCATCCCGGGCCGGACCAGCCAGGGCGTCATGGCGAAGCCCTCGGCCGCCAGTGCCCCGGCGGCGGCCCGCGCCTCCGGCGATCCGGCCACCGGCCGGCGCCCCACCCGGGCGGCGATGCGGTCGGCCACCCAGTTCCGCCAGGCGACGCGGCGGAAGCGGCGCTGCAGCAGGAACCGGCTCATCAGCCCCGCCTTGGCGGCGTGTTCGGAAAGGCCAGCCATCAAATTCTCCTCGCGCCGGGCGCCCCCACGCCATCGACGATGGGGCGCCGTCGACCATGGAGCGCCGCGGTCGGGACGCCATCCCCGGCCGCAGCGGCCATCAGCGGTCAAATTCCGCTGCGAGTCCTATAGCGGGCGGCCCCGGGCGGACCAAGACCCATTTTCAGCCCGGGGCCGCTGTACCCTACTCCGCGGCCGGCCCCGACTCCGCGGCGCGGTAGATCTGGCCGCCGCCATCGCGGAACCGCGACGCCATCTCCTCCATGCCGGCCTCGGCCGAGGCCCGGATCTCCTGCGTGATCTTCATCGAGCAGAATTTCGGCCCGCACATCGAGCAGAAATGCGCTGTTTTGGCGCCCTCGGCCGGCAGGGTCTCGTCATGGAAGGCCAGCGCCGTGTCGGGGTCGAGCGACAGGTGGAACTGATCGCGCCAGCGGAAGTCGAAGCGGGCACGGGACAGCGCGTCGTCGCGCGCCTGCGCCGCCGGGTGCCCCTTGGCCAAATCGGCGGCATGGGCCGCGATCTTGTAGGTGACGACGCCGGTCTTGACGTCGTCGCGGTCCGGCAGCCCGAGATGCTCCTTCGGCGTGACGTAGCAGAGCATGGCGGTGCCGAACCAGCCGATCATGGCGGCGCCGATGCCGGACGTGATGTGGTCGTAGCCCGGCGCGATGTCGGTGGTGAGCGGCCCGAGCGTGTAGAACGGCGCCTCGCCGCACTCCTTCAACTGCTTGTCCATGTTGATCTTGATCTTGTGCATCGGCACGTGGCCGGGGCCTTCGATCATGACCTGGCAGCCCTTGTCCCAGGCGATCTTGGTGAGCTCGCCCAGCGTCTCCAGCTCGGCGAACTGCGCGCGGTCGTTGTCGTCGGCGATCGAGCCGGGGCGCAGGCCATCGCCCAGCGAGAACGACACGTCGTACTTGCGCATCAGGTCGCAGATTTCGTCGAAGCGCTCGTAGAGGAAGCTCTCCTTGTGCCGCGACAGGCACCACTTCGCCATGATCGAGCCGCCGCGCGAGACGATGCCGGTGACGCGGTTGGCGGTCAGCGGCACATAGGCGAGGCGCACGCCGGCGTGGATGGTGAAATAGTCGACGCCCTGCTCGCACTGCTCGATCAGCGTGTCCTTGTAGCACTCCCAGTCGAGCTTGACGGGATCGCCGTTGACC
>NZ_JBYRFX010000158.1:0-14632 GCF_057815775.1 Inquilinus sp. | reverse complement strand
GCGACCGGGTGCCGGTCTTGTGGACCCTGGCCTCCGGCGACCCGGCCCAGGAGATCGAGGAGGCGGAGGCCAAGCTGGCGGCCCGGCTGCACCGCACCTTCAAGGTCAAGATCGGCGCCCAGCCGGCCGAGGCCGATCTGGCCCGGCTGCGCCGCCTGGCCGGGGCGCTGGGCGACCGGTCGGTGCTGATCGTCGACGCCAACCAGGCCTGGGACGAGACCACCGCCGTGCGTTGCCTGCCCGTCCTGGCCGAACTCGGCATCCGGCTGGTGGAACAGCCGCTGCCGGCCTGGGATATCGCCGGCATGGCCCGGCTGCGCGCCCGGTCGACCGTGCCGCTGATGGCCGATGAATGCGTGTTCTCGGCCCATGACATGCTGGCGGTCGCCCAGGCCGCCGCGGCCGATGTGGTGTCGCTGAAGCTGGTCAAGCATGGCGGGCTGCTGAGCACGCGCAAGGTGGCTGGGGTGGCCGAGGCGGCGGGCATCGGCCTCTATGGCGGCTGCCTCTTGGAAAGCTCGGTCGGCGCGGCGGCCCATCTGCAGGTCTTCGCCACCCTGCGCGACCTGGCCTGGGGCTGCGAGCATTTCGGCCCGCAGATCCTGACCGACGATTTGGTCACCGAACCGCTGCGCTTCCAGGACTTCGACGTGCTGCTGCCGGACGGTCCCGGCATCGGCGTCACACTCGACCGCGACAAGCTGCGCCGCTACGCCCGCGCCTGAGGAGAACACGATGCTGTATCTCGTCGAGATGGATGTGCGGATCCCGCACGATGCCGACCCCGCCCGGATCGAACGCCTGAAGGCCGAGGAGAAGGCGCGGGCCCAGGAGCTGCAGCGCGACGGCCGCTGGCGCCATCTGTGGCGGGTGGCCGGGCGCTACGCCAATGTCAGCGTGTTCGAGGTCGAGAACCACGACGAGCTGCACGCCCTGCTGTCGACCCTGCCGCTGTTCCCGTACCTGGCGATCGAGGTCACGCCGCTGGCCCGGCACCCGTCGGCGATCTGACGGAAGCCTACGCCGGCACGCCGAGGCTGCGCCGGGCCGGTCGCGGCGGCGCGGCCTCGGCGGCCGCTTCCTCCTGCCGGGCCAGGTCGCGCACCAGGGCCATCGTCGCCAGGAAGTGATCTGACAGCAGGCGGCAGGCGGCATCGACGTCGCCCGCCAGCACCGTCTCCATAATCCGGCGATGCTCCGCATCCAGGTCGCGCCGGTGCTCCGCCATCGGCACCGACAGCCGGCGATACCGCTCGGACTGGGCATAGAGCATGGTGCGCAGGCGCAACAGCCAGGGGCTGTCGCAGGACGCGACCAGCGCCTGGTGGTAATCGGCATGGGCCGTGGCCCAGTCGTCGCTGACCCGGCGCTCATCCCCCGCCGCCCGCTCCGGCGTGCGTGACAGGCGGTGGAAGGCCGCCACCAGCGCCGTCTCCCAGGCGATGCCGCGCACCGTCATCGCCCGGCGCAGGCACAGCGTCTCGATCTCGATCCGGGTGCGGGTCAGGTCCTCCAGATCGGCGGCGGAGACCGGTGCCACCTGAAACCGCTTCTGCGCCTCGGAGATCACGAGGCCTTCGGCCGACAGCCGTGACAGCGCCTCGCGCACCGCGCTGAGGCTGACGCCGAGCTGGGCGCACAACTCGTTGATCTTGAGCCGTTGTCCCGGCCGCAGCCGGCACGCCAGGATATCGGCGCGCAGGCGCACATAGGCGGCTTCGGTCAGGCTTTTGGCCTCTTGCAACCCGGTCAGCATCGGCACCTCCTTCACCCTTATAGCAAAGATCCATCTACAGATAAAAAATCTATTTTTCTTGACACGATGGATCTTCAGCCTAGGGTTTTGCCGCATCAAGCCGGAGGAGAGTGCGATGCGCCTGTCGACAATGGCCTTGGATGGCCGCCGCTTCGTCGCCGTGCGGAGCGGGGACGACCTGATCGATCTGTCGCTGGCGGCGCCGCGCCTGCCGAACGACCTAGCGGCGATCATCGCCGCGGGGGACGAGGCCCGGGATGCGATCGCCGCCGTGCTGCGGTCGCCGCAGCGGCACGCGGTTTTGCCGCCGGGCCGGGCGCACTGGCTGCCGGTCCTGCCCCGGCCGGGCAAGATCCTGTGCGTCGGCCTGAACTATCGCGACCATTCGGCGGAAAGCGGCTTCCAGCAGCCGACCTATCCAACGCTGTTCGCCCGCTTCGCCACCAGCCTGGTCGGGCACCAGGCGGCGATCCTGCGGCCGCGCCAGTCGGACCAGCTCGACTATGAGGGCGAGATCGCAGCCGTGATCGGCCGCGGTGGCCGCCACATAGCCCGGGCCGACGCGCTTGGGCACGTCGCCGGCTACGCCCTATTCAACGACGCCTCGATCCGCGACTACCAGACCAAATCGCCGCAATGGACGGTCGGCAAGAATTTCGACGGCACCGGCGCCTTTGGCCCGGAGTTCGTCACCGCCGATGAGCTGCCGCCGGGCGCCGCCGGCCCGCGGCTACGCACCCGCCTGAACGGCCAGGTGGTGCAGGACGCGTCGACCGACGACATGGTGTTCGGCGTCGCCGAGCTGGTGGCGATCCTGTCCGAGGCGATGACGCTGGAACCGGGCGACGTCATCGTCACCGGCACGCCGGCGGGCGTCGGCCTGGCCCGCAAGCCGCCGCTGTGGATGCGTCATGGCGATGTCGTCGAGGTCGAGGCGGACCGGATCGGCCTGCTGCGCAACCCGATCGCCGATGAGGGCGCGCGGCTGGACGCCGACGCGGCATAATCCTGCGGGACAAGAAAATCGGATGGGAGTTCGAAACGCCATGACGCACCTGATCCGTCAAATGGGCCATGTGGCCTTCACCACCCCCGACCCCGAGGGATCGGCGGCCGACCTGGCCGATATCGTCGGCCTCAAGGTCACCGACCGCCGCGACGGCACCGTCTACCTGTCCTCCAACCAGCGCCACCACGAGGTCTCGTTCCGCCCCGGCCCGCGCCGGGAGGTGCTGGCCGTCGGTCTGGAGGCGATGGACGCCGCGGCGGTGGACGAGGTGCTGAAGCGGCTGCAGTCGGAGGGGATCGAGATCCTGGACGACCGGCCGCTGGGGCCCGGCGTGGAACGGGCCGTGCGCTTCGTCGCCCCGTTCGGTGCAGTGTTCGAGGTGCACACCCCGGTCGCCCGCAGCCAGGCCCAGCGCCACATCGGCCCCGGCTCGCGCCCCAAGCGGATCGAGCACGTCAACCTGAAGGCGCCCGACACGCTGGTGGTGCGCGATTTCCTGACCAAGCTGCTAGGCATGAAGCTGTCCGACCGCACCGCCGGCGACGAGTTCCTGTGGTTCCGCGGCTGGGACGGCTACCACCACACCATCGCGGTGTTCCGCGGCGAGGCGCAGCTGCACCATTACGCCTTCGACCTGCACGCGCTGGAAGACCTGGCCGGCATCGCCGACACGCTGGCGCTGAAGGACCGCGCCCTGCTGTGGGGCCCCGGCCGGCACGGTGCCGGCGGCAATGTCTTCACCTACTATGTCGATCCCAATGGCTGCGTGGTCGAGAACTCGACCGGCATGGACCGGATCGACAGCGACCTGCTGTACGAGGCCCGGACCTGGGAGATCTCCGCCACCCTGGCCGACCGCTGGATCAACCAATGGGGTTCACCGCCGCCGGCCAGCTTCATCGACCCCGGGCTGCCCTTCGCCACGACGCGCTGACGGCAGGCCCGTCGACCCTGGGGGATGCCGCGCGAAGACCGCCGCCCCGGGATTGATCGCACCGACAGATGGGAGGAACCGGATGACGCGTCCCGACGACGAGATCCATGACGTCATCCAGGTCGGCTACGGCCCGGTGAGCGCGGCGCTGGCGATCATGCTGGGCCGCCTCGGCTTCACCGTCGCCGTCTTCGAGCGCTGGAAAAGCCGCTATCCCCTGCCCCGCGCCGTGTGCATCGACCATGAGCTCTACCGCGTGCTGTGCGCGATCGGCCTGCGCGATGCGCTGCCGGCGATCACCCATTCCGCGCCGGTCTACCGCTGGTTCAACGCGGAGTGGCAGGAGCTGCTGGCGATCGACTGGTCGGCGGACTCGATCTCCGGCGGGCCGCAGGTCCATTTCGTGCATCAGCCGACGCTGGAGGAGCTGCTCGACAAGACCGCCCGGGCCCAGCCCGGCGTCGCCGTCCATCTCGGCTGCGAGGCGATCGCCGTCCGGGAAGAGGCGGACCATGTCGCCGTGACCATCCGCGACGACAACGGCACCCGCATCGTCCGTGGCCGCTTCCTGATCGGCGCCGACGGCGCCAACAGCCTGGTGCGCCGTGCCATCGGATCCAGCCAGGAGGATCGCGGCTTCGAGGCGGACTGGCTGGTGATCGACATCCTGCCGCATGAGGGCGTGACGCTGGACATCCCGGCCGCGGCGCAGTTCTGCAACCCGGGCCGGCCGACCACGATGGTGCCGGCCGGGGTCCGCGACGGCCGCTACTTCCGCCGCTGGGAGTTCATGCGCCTGCCGCACGAGACGCGCGCGGAACTGGAGGACGAAGCGGTGGCCTGGCGGCTGCTGGCGCCCTGGGTGACACCCGACCAGGCCAGCATCGTGCGGCACAAGGTCTACACCTTCCGCTCGCTGCTGGCCGACACTTGGCGACAGGGGCGGATCCTGATCGCCGGCGACGCCGCGCATGTGATGCCGCCCTTCATGGGCCAGGGGATGTGCGCCGGGCTGCGCGACGCCTGGAACCTGGCCTGGAAGCTGGACCTGGTGCGGCGCGGCCGCGCCGACGACCGGCTGCTCGACACCTACCAGCCGGAGCGCCGGCCGCATGTCAGTGCCGTCATCGACATCTCGATGTATCTCGGGAAGATCATCTGCATCCCCGATCCGGAGGAGGCGGCCCGCCGCGACCAGGCGTTCCTCGACGGTACGGCCCCGCCGCCGCCACCCTTCCCGCAGCTGACCGACGGGCTGCTGGACCGGCACGCCGACGGCACGGTCCGCAACCCGGCCGGCCTGCTCAGCCCGCATGGCGCCGTCCGGGTTGGCGGACAAGAGGGCCGGCTCGACGACCTGATCGGCCCGGGCTTCCGGCTGCTGGTGGCCGAGGCCGATGCCGCCGCGGTGCTGCACCCCGAACACCACGCCATCCTCGACCGGATCGGGGCCCGCATCGTCCGGATGGAACGACGCGGCACCACCGTGCCGGGCGCGGCCATCGATCTGGATGACAGGATCCTGCCCTTCATGGCGCAGCATGGCCTGGCGGCGATGATGGTGCGGCCGGACTTCCACCTCTATGGCGGGGTGACATCACTGGCCGGGCTGCCCGGCCTGATCGATCGCATGGCCGCCGATCTCGAGCGCTGCGGCCTGACGGCCCTCGCCGCCGGCCCGGTCCGCGCGACCGCCTGACCCAACCCGGAGAGTGACATGCTGCACACTTCGACTATCGATCGGAGGGCGCTGCTGGGCGGCCTGATGCTGGCGGGCGCCGCCGTCCCTGCCGGGGCCGCGCAGGCCCAGCCGAAGCCTTCTGGCGGCCCTGCCGTCGCCGGCTCGGCGCTGCTGCCGCGCATCGACGTGCATGCCCATTACCTGCCCGGTTTCTACCGCGAGGCCGCCATCGCCGCCGGGCACGAGCATCCGGACGGCATGCCCGGCCTGCCGCTGTGGGATCCCGGCATGGCCATCGACATGATGGACCGGCTCAGCATCCGCACGGCGATGCTGTCGATCTCCACGCCCGGCGTGCATTTCGGCGACGATGCCGCGGCACGAACCCTGGCCCGCCGGGTCAACGAGGCCGGGGCGCAGGCCGCGGCCGACCATCCCGGCCGCTTCGGCCTGTTCGCGTCGCTGCCGCTGCCGGATGTCGACGGCGCGCTGGCCGAGGCTGCCTATGCCCTCGACATGCTGCAGGCCGACGGCGTCGCGGTCGAGACCAACCATCACGGTATCTATCTCGGCGATCCCAGATTCGACCCGATCTTCGCCGAACTCGACCGGCGCCGGGCCGTGGTGTTCATGCACCCGACCTCGCCGCATTGCCCGTGCTGCCAGGGTGTCGGCCCAGCCTGGCCGCGGCCGATGCTGGAGTTCATGTTCGAGACCACGCGCGCCGTCACCAACCTGATCCTGACCGGCACGCTCGACCGCTTCCCCAACATCCGCCTGATCGTGCCGCATGCCGGCGCGGCGTTGCCGGTGCTGGCGGATCGCGTGGTCGGCCTGGCCCCAGCGCTGCAGCTGCCGGCCCCGGTCGAACCCGACCATGTCTTTGCCACGCTGCGCCGGCTCCACTACGATCTGGCCGGCTTCCCGCTGCCGCGGCTACTGCCGGCCCTGCTGCAGATCGCCGATCCCGGCCGCATCTTCTATGGCAGCGACTGGCCGTTCACGCCGCTGCCGATCGTCACCCGGCTGGCGCAGGAGCAGGATGCGACGCCCCTGTTCGACGACGCCACCCGCCGGCGCGTCCTGCACGACAACGCCCTGGCGCTGTTCCCGCGGCTGGCCTGACGCCGCCGGATCGGCCCAAGGATCCAGGAATCCAATTCACAGATGACTGTCCGCCCGATGCGGTACCCCCGTCCCCCAGCCAGGCCATATCCCTCGGACCGCAACCGGCACCGAGGAGACCCATCTTGCCCCAGAGCATTCCGACCAGCACCATCGGCCTGAGCCGCGCCAACCATGTCGGCATCGTCGTATCCGACCTGGACCGTGCCATCCGCTTCTACGAGGCGCTGACCGGCACGAAGATCGTCAACAAGGATGCGATCGGCGGGCCGCGCATGGCCGCAGTCCAGGGCCTGGACAAGGTCCTGATCCGCTACGCCAACGTCCATCTCGACAATCTGAACATCGACCTGCTGGAGTATGAGGAGCCAGCGCCGAAGACCGCGCGCTATGCCGGCAACGAGATCAGCGCCATGCATCTGTGCTTCGAGGTCGACGATCTGGACGCGATGCACCAGCGGATGGCGGAAGCCGGCATGGAATTCCAAGGCGACCCGATCGTGTTCGAGGAAGGTGATGGGCTGAAGGCCGGCATCGGCACCGCCGTCGCCTATTTCGACGACCCGGACGGCACCCATCTCGAAATCATCGCCCCGGCCGGCCCGTTCAAGCGAAAGTAGCCGGACCGCCCGCTGGCCCCGTCGCGCGGCGGGGCCATCGATCCGACCATTCGCTATTCCCGTAACAATACGGCGATCACCGACGAATAAGCTGGTGGGACGCTGGGCAGTCAAATGCCCGAACGGGAGTTGCGGACGATGATCACGAGACGCGTTCTTCTTTCCAGCGGGGCTGCCGGCGTGGCCCTGCTGGCCACCGGCACGTGGCGACCGACGCTGTCGCGCGCCGACGAGGTGTTCGAGGTCATGCACACGGACGCCGAATGGCGCAAGATGCTGACCCCGGACCAGTATGCGGTGCTGCGCCAGGCTGCGACAGAACGCCCCTACACCAGCCCGCTGCTGCATGAGGAGGGGCGCGGCAATTTCGCCTGTGCCGGCTGCGACCTGGACCTGTTCTCCTCCACCACCAAATTCGACAGCGGCACCGGCTGGCCCAGCTTCTGGTCCGTGCTGGACAAGGCCGTCGGCACCACCCAGGACACGTCTTTCGGCATGATCCGCACCGCGGTGCATTGCCGGCGCTGCGGCGGCCATGTCGGCCACCTGTTCGATGACGGGCCGGCCCCGACCGGGCTGCGCTATTGCATGGACGGCGTCGCCATGACCTTCAAACCCGCCGCCGCCTGAGCATAGAGAGCAGCACATTATGCTTCTGATCCTGCTGGCCTATCTCGGCGGCGTGCTGACCATCGTCAGCCCCTGCATCCTGCCGGTCCTGCCCTTCGTCTTCGCCCGGGCGGACCGGCCCTTCCTGAAAAGCGGCCTGCCGATGCTGATCGGCATGGCCGTGACCTTCGCCGCCGTCGCCACCCTGGCCGCCGTGGCCGGGGGCTGGGCGGTGGCCGCCAACGAATATGGCCGCATCGCCGCCATCGTGCTGCTGGCGGTGTTCGGCATCACCCTGCTGTTCCCGGCCCTGGCCGACCGTCTGACCCGGCCGCTGGTCGCGCTGGGCAGCCGGCTGTCGCAATCCGCCGACGGCGCGGTCGAGACGCAGCGGTCGCCGCCGCTGGCGTCGTTGCTGCTGGGCGTCGCCACCGGCCTGCTGTGGGCGCCCTGCGCCGGCCCGGTGCTGGGGCTGATCCTGACCGGTGCCGCCCTGAACGGCGCCAATGTCGGTACCTCGCTGCTGCTGCTGGCCTATGCGCTGGGCGCCGCCACCTCACTGGCCCTGGCGCTGCTGGTCGGCGGCCGGGTGTTCAAGGTGATGAAGCGGTCGCTGGGCGTCGGCGAATGGGTCCGGCGCGGCCTCGGCGTCGCCGTGCTGGCGGGCGTGGTGGCGATCTCGCTCGGCCTCGACACCGGCCTGCTGACCCAGGTGTCGCTGGCCAGCACCACGTCGCTGGAGCAGGGACTGATCGACAAGCTCAACACACCCCCGGCCGACAGGAACGGTGGCGGCGCGCCGGCCTCCTCCGTCGTCATGAACGGCAATCCCGGCATGATGATGAAGAGCGGCGAGACCGGCGGCGAGTCCGGTTCCTCCGTCGTCATGAACGGCAACCCCGGCATGATGATGAAAAGCGGCGAGGCCGGCGGCCAGGCGGGCGGCGACGCCAACCCGGCGATGATGATGAAGGCCAAGCCGGCGGCGGCAGAGGTCGAGACCCTGCCGGTCGAAGGCCCCTTCCCGCCCCTGACCGGCGCGGTCGACTGGCTGAATTCGCCGCCGCTGACGGTCGACGGGCTGAAGGGCAAGGTGGTGCTGGTCGATTTCTGGACCTATTCCTGCATCAACTGCCTGCGCGCCATCCCCTATGTCCGGGCCTGGGCCGAGAAGTACAAGGACCAGGGCCTGGTCGTGATCGGCGTGCATTCGCCGGAATTCGCCTTCGAACGCAATGTCGACAACGTGCGCAAGGCGATTGCCGACCTGAAGATCACCTACCCCGTGGCGATCGACAACAACTACGCCATCTGGCGCGCCTTCCAGAACGAGTACTGGCCGGCGCATTACTTCATCGATGCCAAGGGCCAGATCCGGCACGAGCATTTCGGCGAAGGCGACTATGACGGGTCGGAGCGGGTGATCCAGCAGCTGCTGGCCGAGGCCGGGCAGTCCAATGTCGACAAGGGGCTGATCTCGGTCAGCGCCACCGGGGCCGAGGCGGCGTCCGATACCGGCGACGTGCAGTCGCCCGAGACCTATGTCGGCTTCAACCGGGCGGAGAACTTCGCGTCGACCGGCGGCGTGGTGCAGAACGCCAGCCATGTCTATGCGATCGGCACGCCGCGGCTGAACGAATGGGGCCTGACGGGCGACTGGACGGTGGGCGGCGAACATGCCGCGCTGAACCAGCCGGACGGCGGCATCACCTATCGCTTCCATGCCCGCGACCTGCACCTGGTGCTGGGGCCGGGGCCGGACGGCAAGCCGGTGCGGTACCGCGTCACCATCGACGGCGCCGCCCCCGGCACCAGCCACGGCGCCGACACCGATGCCAACGGCCAGGGCACCGTGACCGGCCAGCGCCTGTACCAGCTGGTGCGCCAGTCCGGCCCGGTCGCCGACCACACCTTCGCGATCCAGTTCCTGGACCCGGGCGTCCAGGCCTATGCCTTCACCTTCGGCTGACAGCGGGAGCTGAACCATGATCCGTTCGAAAACCACACGATCCGCCGCCTGGCGCCACCTGCCGACCCTGGCCGGTGCCCTGGCCCTGCTGGCCGTCGGCGCCGGGCTGGGCGTCACCCGGTCCTCCGCCGAGGAGGCGCGGGCGGTGCCGGCGCCGGCGATGGACGAAACCGCGGCCGCCGCCGGCACCGAGACCGCGGTGCTGGCCGGCGGCTGCTTCTGGGGCGTGCAGGGCGTGTTCCAGCACCTCGAGGGCGTCTCGCGCGCCGTCTCCGGTTATGCCGGCGGCGAGGCCTCGACCGCGAGCTACCGCCGGGTGACGGGCGGCGACACGGGCCATGCGGAAGCGGTGCAGGTCACCTTCGATCCGCGGGTGATCAGCTACGGGCGGATCCTGCAGGTCTTCTTCTCGGTCGCGCACGACCCGACCCAGCTCAACCGCCAGGGGCCCGACGTCGGCACGCAGTACCGCTCGGCGATCTTCGTCCACTCGCCGGAGCAGGAGCGCACGGCGCGCGAATCGCTCGCCCGGCAGCAGGCGCAGACGCCGGAGCGGATCGTCACCGAGATCACGCCGGCGTCGGACTTCTACCGCGCCGAGGACTATCACCAGCAGTACCTGGTGAAGCGCGGCGTGGCGTCCTGCCGCATCTGAACGGTGGATGCCCCCAGCGGGATTCGAACCCGCGCTACCACCTTGAAAGGGTGGCGACCTAGGCCGCTAGTCGATGGGGGCGGCCCGCGTAGGGTACCCGCGCCCTGGGCTACTCTGAGCAGCGCGTCGGGCGGTTAGCTCAGCTGGGAGAGCGCCTCGCTTACACCGAGGAAGTCGGCGGTTCGAGCCCGTCACCGCCCATGGAACGGGTCGTAAGGATTCCGTAAACACGGCAGGGGCCCGGGGCGCCCGGGAGAACCCGGACCGCCCATGCGCCGCATCACGCTCACCGCCGCCCTCTCGGCGCTCGTCCTCGCGGCGCCGGCCGCCGCCGGGTCGAACCCGCAGCTGGCGGGGCTCCAGGTGGCGCTGCGGGCCCACGGCTTCTACATCGGTCCGATCGACGGCATCGCGGGCCCGGGCACCGCACACGCGGTGCGCGTCTTCCAGCGCACGAGCGGGCTCATCTCGGACGGGATCCCCGGCGCGAGCACGCGGCGCGCGTTCGGCCGGCTCGGCAAGCCGCTCTACGGCCGCCGCACGATGCGGCGCGGCGCCGTTGGCTGGGACGTCGCCGTGGTCCAGTTCCTGCTCCGGGAGCGCGGCGCCGGCCGCGTCGTCGACGGCTACTACGGCGCCGAGACGGGGCGCGCCGTGCGGCGCTTCCAGAAGCGCGCCGGCCTCGTCGTCGACGGCGTCGCCGGGCCCGCGACCATGGCCGCCCTCGATCCGGCCACGCCCCGGCCGCTGCCGGCGCCTCCCGCGGCGCCGGTCGCGCGCTACGTCGCGCGCGCCGGTGACAGCCTGACGCTGATCGCGCAGCGCCACGGCACGACGGTCGCGGCGCTCGCCGAGGCCAACGACCTCGACCCGGGCAAGGTGCTCCAGATCGGCACGCCGCTGAAGGTCGCGGCGGTGGCGTCGGCTCCCGCGCGGGTTGCGCGGGCGGACGTCGCGGCGCTGATCGACCGCTGGGCGGGGACCTACGGCGTCGACCGGTACCTCGCACGCGCACTCGCCTGGTACGAGTCGGGCTTCCAGCCGCACGTCGTCTCGCCGGCCGGAGCGCTCGGGGTCATGCAGGTCACGCCGCCGACGTGGGACTTCGTCGAGACGGTGCTCCTGCGCGGCGAGCGGGTGCCGCGGACCGCCGACGGCAACGTCCGCGTCGGCGTCGTCTTCCTCAAGCACCTGCTCGGCGAGTTCGACGGCGACGAGCGGCTCGCGCTCGCCGCCTACTACCAGGGGCCGCAGGCGGTGCGCGAGCGCGGCCTCTTCATCGGCACGCGCACCTACGTGGAGGGCATCCTCGCCCTCCGCGGCAAGGTCTAGCCCGGCGCGGGGGTCAGGCTGCTGTGCTGGCGCGTGGCAGCCGTGGCGGGCTCCCACACGAAGCGGCAGTCGCACTCGGTGCGGTTCGCGCCGAGCGTGTGGTTCGAGCCGCTGCGGCCGCAGAGCGGGCAGGCGGGACGGCCGCAATCGGCCGTCCCGCTCCCGTCGACGTTGCACCCGGGCTGCTCGCAGCGCTCGAGCCGCAGGACGCCGTCGCGCGCCCAGACCTTCAGGTGGAGTGTGCTCAAGCGACGACCTCCGTCTCGAACTGCTCCTCCTCGGTGGAGCCCTTCAGGGCCAGCGTCGAGGACTCGCCGCCGGAGACCGCGGTCGCGATCCGGTCGAAGTAGCCGGCGCCGACCTCGCGCTGGTGCCGCGTCGCGGTGTAGCCCTGCGGCTCGAGCGCGAACTCGGCCTGCTGCAGCGCCACGTACGCGGACATGCCCGTCTCGGCGTAGCCGCGCGCCAGCTCGAACATCGCCGTGTTGAGCGAGTGGAAGCCCGCCAGCGTGATGAACTGGAACTTGTAGCCCATCTTGCCGAGCTCCCGCTGGAACTTCGCGATCGTCGCGTCGTCGAGGTGCTTCTTCCAGTTGAAGGACGGCGAGCAGTTGTAGGCGAGCAGCTTGCCCGGGAACTGCGCGTGGATCGCGGTGGCGAACTCCTCCGCCTCCTCGAGCGTCGGGGTGGA
Organism: Inquilinus sp.; assembly: GCF_057815775.1. Taxonomy (NCBI): domain Bacteria; kingdom Pseudomonadati; phylum Pseudomonadota; class Alphaproteobacteria; order Rhodospirillales; family Rhodospirillaceae; genus Inquilinus; species Inquilinus sp. The sequence goes on along the minus strand of NZ_JBYRFX010000158.1, from coordinate 2,251 downwards.
GGTCTCCATCCAGATCATGTCGGCGTACGGCGCGTACGCGAGCCCGCGCGAGATCGCGGCCTTGACGCCGCAGTCGACGCGGTAGAAGCCCTCGGAGGTGCGCTCGCCCGTGACGAACTCGCGGTCGTACTCGTCGATGTCGGAGGTGATCAGCGTCGCCGCGTCCGCATCCGTCCGCGCCACGAGCACCGTCGGGATGCCGGCGACGTCGGCGGCGAGCCGCGCGGCGTTGAGCGTCCGGACGAACTGGCTCGTGGGCACGAGCACCTTGCCGCCGAGGTGGCCGCACTTCTTCTCGGCCGCGAGCTGGTCCTCGTAGTGGACGCCGGCGGCGCCCGCCTCGATCATCGCCTTCATCAGCTCGTACACGTTCAGCGAGCCGCCGAAGCCGGCCTCCGCGTCCGCGACGATCGGCGCGAACCACTCGGTGTCGGTCGTGCCCTCCGACCACTCGATCTGGTCGGCGCGGCGCAACGCGTTGTTCAGGCGCTTCACCATCGCCGGGACGCTGTTGGCGGGGTAGAGGCTCTGGTCGGGATAGACGTCGGCCGCGACGTTGCCGTCGGCCGCGACCTGCCAGCCCGACAGGTAGATCGCCTTGAGCCCCGCCTTCACCATCTGCACCGCCTGGCCGCCGCTGAGGGCGCCGAGCGCGTTGACGTAGTCCTCGTTGTTCAGGAGCTGCCAGAGCCGATCGGCCCCGCGCCGCGCCAGCGTGTGCTCGACCTGAACGGAGCCGCGCAGCGCCACGACGTCTTCGCCGGTGTAGTCGCGCGTGATCCCGCTCCAGCGCTCGTCCGAGGCCCACTCCTGCTCGAGGCGCTCGGCCTCGGCGGCCGGAGAGGGGCGGTTACCGTTCGTGTCGTGACTCACAGGGGCTCCTTTGGATCCAAGATGGCGAGATCTCGGATCCTAGTCACCTCAACGGAATGCGTCAAACGGGATCATCTAGCGGTTTTGCGTTTGACGCTTCGAGCATCTAGGATCCAACAAGTCGCCAAACTGGATCCGAAAGGACGAGCCCCATGACCCTGACCTCGATCGTTCGCCGTTTCCGCGCCCGCGCCGTCGAGCCGCGCGCCGCCCGCACGGCCATCCCGACCGCGGAGCTCGTCGAGTGCTGCTGCCCCGACTGGTGCGAGCGCGACCACGGCGCGGAGTAGCGCCGAGCCGGGTCAGTCGGCCCGGGTCAGCCGCGCTGTTCGAGGATGCGCTCGAGCAGGTTGCCCGACGCGAGCACGTGCTCACGGGCGAGCGCGCGGGCGCCGGCGGCGCTGCGCGCCCGGAGCGTCGCGATGATCGCGCGGTGCTGCCGCTCGTTCGAGCGGTAGAGCGCGTCTAGCTCGCTGGCGTCCGCGGGCGCCCAGACCGCCGAGCCGGAGAAGCGGGCACTCTTCGCCATGCGCTCGATGAGCGGCATCGCGGCGACGCGGTAGATGATGTCGTGGAAGGCGTGGTTGCCCCGCACCCACTCGGTCACGAGCCGCGCGCGGTCGTCGTGCTCGGCCCCGCGGGCGCGGAGCTCGTCGGTCAGCCGCGCGAACCGGTCCTCCGCCGCCTCGAGCTCGTCGAGGTCCTCGTCGGTGATCTTGCCGGCCGCGATCTCGGTCGCCAGGCTCTCGAGCTCCGCGCGCACGAGGAAGGCCTCGCGCAGCTCGTCCCGCGTCAGCGTTCGGACGCGGACGCCGCGGTTCGGCTCGAACGAGACGAGGCCGAGCGCCGCGAGCCGGCGTAGCGCCTCGCGGATGGGCGTGCGGCTGACGGCGTACTGCTCCGAGAGCTGCTCCTGGCGGAGCACCGTCCCGGGCGCGATCTCGCCCGACACGATCGCCCGCTCGAGCGCGACGGCGATGTCGTCTGCCTTGGTGCTCGTGAGCGTCGTCACGGGCGGAGCCTAGCGGGCGGTCCAGCCCAGATCCATCACGAGCGGCTGGCCGGTGACTGCGCGGCCGGCCGGCCCGAGCAGGAACGCGGCCGCCTCGGCGACCTCCTCCGGCTCGAGCATGCGCTTCACCGCCTGCGGTGCCAGCAGCACCTCTTCGAGCACGCGCTCGACCGGCACGCCGGTCATCTGCGCCTGCACCTCGAGCTGCTCCTCCACGATCGGCGTCCGCACGAAGCCGGGGCAGATCGCCGAGACCGAGATCCCGCGGTCGGCACCCTCGAGCGCGAGCACCTTCACGAGCCCGAGCACGCCGTGCTTCGCCGCGACGTAGCCGGCCTTGTACGACGAGGCGACGAGGCCGTGCGC
>NZ_JBYRFX010000157.1:0-6324 GCF_057815775.1 Inquilinus sp. | reverse complement strand
GTCCGCGCCTGGGCCAGCACCGGCTGCGGCACCACCCCGGCCCACAGCCAGAAGGCGTCATGCGCCGCGGCGTCGACGGCGGTGGCGGCGGCCGGCCCCGGCGCCAGTGCTGCGGCCACCAGGGCCAGCGCCGCCAGCAGCGGCCGTAGCACCGCCGGCGCCCGGCCCGCCGTTACCAGTAGTATTTCAGCGACTGTGCCCAGACCGTGCTGCCATAGCGCGACTTCAGCGTCTGGAACCACTGCTTGCGCTGGTCCGGCGGGATGTCCTGCGGGCCGCAGGTGTTGTACTGGGCCGGGGCGAAGCAGTTGATCGCCCGGTACAGGGCATAGGCCCGGTCGTTGCGCGCGGCCTTGGTGTCGGCCATCACCTTCATGTACCCGTCCAGCCGCGAATAGACCGCGCCGGGGAATTGGCTGGGGGTGCCACCCAGCTCTTCCGCCTGCGGCGGGCGGTCCAGGAAGTACGAATCCAAATCGTTGCGCAGGATGAACTCGCCCAGGCAGTTCAGCCCCTGCGGGCTGGCGGCGTTCTGCTTCAGCGTCGCCGCGATGTCCTTGATCGACGGGCAGGTGTAGTGGGACTCGGCGGCGCTGCCGTCCCACTGGAACAGGCTCAGCGACGGACCGTCCGCGTTGGCCTGGTCGGGGGCTTGGTCGGGGGCCGGCTGGTCCGGCTTCGGCGCCGGCAGCAGCGCCAAATCGGTGCCGAAGTCGCGGTAGTCGCCGCGGCTCAGATCCTTGTACAGCAGGGTGTACAGGGCGGTGTCCTGCTCCGTCGGGTCGACACCGGCGGCCTTGGCCTGCTGGCGCAGCAGGTCCTGCCCCGCCAGGAAGCGCAGCAGGATCTCGCGAATCTCCGGCGTCTTGATCGGCGAATCCGGGGCGAAGACCGTCGCCAGCTTGCCGCTGCGCTCATAATTCATGGCCAGCGCCAGCTCCAGCTGCGCCCGCTGCAGCGGCTGCTGCGCCAGCGGGATCAGCTGCAGCCACAGCTGTTGCGCGCCGGCCCAGTCGTTCTTCTGCTCCAGTGCGAAGCCGCGCAGGGTCTGCCGGCTGAATTCGAGATAGTTCGGCGCCGTCGTCGGCACCGCATCCGTCAGCGCCTGCAGCGTCTTGTCGGGGTCCTGCTCGACATAGAAATGATAGGCGGCGACGAGATAGCCGTAGAGCGCCGGCTGGCTGATGAACCGCGCCTTGTCCTGCTGCAGCGTCGCCAGGCTGACGGCCGGGCCGCCGTCACCGGTGGTGCCCTGGTTGCGCATCCACATCAGATCCATCACCGCCAGCAGCCTGGGGTCGGTGACGTCGGCGCTGTGCTGCGACACCAGCAGCTTGTTGTCAGTTTCCTGAACCAGCCCGTCCAGATCGTCGTCGCCCGGCTTGGCCAGCAGCTTGGCGTATTCGGCCGCCAGCTTCTGCTGGTCGCCGCCCAGCCAGTAGACCCGGCGCAGCAGCCCCTGGGCCGACGCGGCGTAGAGGCCGGTGGGATAGGCCTGCAGATAGGTGTCGAACGCCTTTTCCGCCGCCTCCAGCGTCGGCTTGTCGACATTCTCCAGCTTCGCATAGCCCATATCGTCGAAGGCGTTCGCCTGGGCCTGGTTCAGCAGGGTGCGGGCCGCCATGTAGCCGGCGGTTTCCTTCAGCCAGGGCTGGCTGCTGTCGGCCAGTGCGCCGAAGGCGCGGGTGGCGGCCGGGAAGTCGCCGGCATAGAAGCCGATCACGCCCTGCAGATAGCCCGCATACTGCTTGCCCAGCGGTGACTGGATGCCCGCCGGCTGCAGCGCGGCCTGCTGCACCTGGTCCCAGGTGCAGGACCCCAACAGCGCCATCCGGCTGCGGGCCAGCGCCTGGCGCTCCGCGTCTGGCAGGTCGGTGCTGTGGACCAGCTGTTCCAGGAACACCCGGGCGGTCTTGTTCGAATTGCTGGCGCAGCGGCTGCCTTCGCCGCTGGCGAACACGGTGGAGGAATCGGACGACCCGTCGCCGGAGGCCGGCTGGGCCGCATCCGGGGTCACGCCGATCTGCTTGGCCAGGTCGGCCAGCGCGGCGGCATCGGGGTCGGGCGGCGTCGTCCCGGCCGGGGTCTCGACCACGGCGGTGCCGTCGCCGGTGGCGTTCGTGCCGGTGTCCGTCGCCGTGGCGTCGGCCACGCTGGACAGCGAATCCAGCGAGAACGGCACCAGGCCGTAGCCGGTATCCTCATCGGCATCGGGGCCCGGCTTGGCCGGCAGCGCCGCCAGGCCCTGGTCCGCCAGCAGCAGGCGCAGATTGACCCGGCTGTCATTGGCCGGGCTCAGGAAGGGCATGTTGTTGCAGCCGTCCAGCTGGTCCCGCTTCAGCGACCAGGTGGCCGAACAGCCGAAATCGCCGCTCGCCTGCGCCGACTGGATGCCCAGGCCGCCCAGCAGCAGCACCATGGGGAGCAACCAACCACGTCCAACCATCATCCCTCCCTCGGCCTGCGCCCGGCCGTGCCCGATCACCGTCCAGTATCAGATTGCCGGCCACGCCGACAGACCCGATGCTGCACCCGCTCGGCGGCGAAATCGTGACGGGCCGGCGGCGGCAGCCGGGCCGCGGCGTCGGCTAGGATGTCGCCTGTCGCGCCGTGTTCCACTTCCGCGCATTCAGAAGGGCTGGCGGCGCGGGGGCGTGCCAGACCATCTGATAGGCCTCGATCACGGTCTGGTCCGTCACCGCGAGGCCGGGCAGCGCGATCCAGGGCGGCAGGAAGCGGCCGATCAGGGCCAGCAGGGTCACGACGCCGGCGGCCACGCCCTGTTCATAGGGGCGCTGCGAGGCGATGCCCTTGATCAGGCCGCCATCGCTGAGCTCCGTGGCGGCGGTGGTGCCGAGGTCGACGGTGGTGATGGGCAGGTCGAGCCCGCGCGCCCGCACCGCCGAGATGACCCTGATCGCCGGCTCATCCCAGGTGACGAACAGCCCCTCCAGGTCGTTGTTCTCGGAGAGCAATTGCTCGAAGGCCGCGCCGGCCGTCTCGATCGTCTGGAACCGGCCGCGGACCAGGGTGACGTCGGGCCGCTGCAGCTGCATCCATTTGCGGAACGCGATCTCGCGTTCATGGGTGGCGAAGAAATCGACGCCGTAGTTGATGATGCCGGCCACGGCCTCCTCTCGCAGGTGTGGCGACAGCAGTTCGGCGGCGATGGTGCCGAGGCCGAAATTGTCGGTCGAGACCACGCAGGCATAGTCGATGCCCGGCAACAGGCCCGTCGGTGCATTGTCCAGCAGCACCAGCGTCTTGCCGGCCCGTGAGATCGACAGATGCGCATCGGCCACGGCGGCGTTGCCGATCGGGATGCTGATCACCGCATCGACCGGTTCCTGCGCCAGGCGCTTCAGCTCGCGGCTCTGCACCTCCATGTCGAAGCCACAGTCGACCACCTCGACCACCGCGGCGGAATAGGAGCCGAGCACGCTGACCATGCCGGCCAGTTCCTGGCTCGACCAGTCGCTGGCCATCGTGTGCAGGACCACGGCGACGGAAAACCGGCCGGCGCGCGCGGCCGCAGCCTCCGCCTCCGACATCACGATCCGGTCGGCCGGCACTGCCCGCTCGCCATGCGGCCCCAGGCCCGTGATCACCATGCTTCCACCTGCGTCCCAATTGTCGTGCCTCCGGTCGGAAGGGCGTCGTCTCGTCGCTGTCTCATCGCGGTGCGGGCGGTCGCGCCACGGCAACCGCGCGGCTCCGCGACCGGGCCGCATGGACCAGGGCCGTCAGGTGGGGCAGGCGGCGTGGCGTGCCCAGGGTGACCCAGCCCTGCAGCATCTCGGCCGCAAACAGCTCGTCGGCCGCCACCTGGGCGGCGCCGACCAGGCCGGAGGAGCCGCCCAGCTGCGACCGCACGATCCGCAGATCCCGTGTGACCAGCGGATGCGACTGGCGGTAGATCGCCTCGCGGATCGCGGCCAGCAGGATATCGCCGGACGGACTGACGTCGCCGCCGAGGAGGACCAGCGATGGATTCAGCAGATTGACCAGGGGCGCCAGGCTTTCGCCGACCAGCCGGCCGCAGCGGACCATCAGCTCGGCGCAGAAGCTGTCGCCGAGCTGGGCTCCATGCCCGACATCGGCCGCCGTGACTTCGCCGCTGCGGGTCAGCGCATCGGCGAGATCGCGGCTGCGGCCGTCCTGCGCCGCCGCCAGCCCGCTGCGGGCGATGGCGTCGCCGCCGGCCATCGCCTCCAGGCAGCCGCGGCTGCCGCAGCGGCAGGTGATCGCGCCGTCCTCGCCGGTCGGGGCATGGCCGATCATGCCGGCCGCGCCCTGGGCGCCACGGTGCAGCCTGCCTGCGGACACGACGCCGGCGGTGATGGTGTGGCCGAGATTGACGTACAGCATGTCGGGGGCGCCGGTGCCGGATCTCAGCTCGCCCATCGTCATCATCTGTGTGCGGCTCTGGACCCAGGCCGGGGCGCCGAACCGCAGCACCATCTCGGACACGAGGTCGAGACTGGCCCAGTCCTCCAGCGTTTCGAGCGGCAGCGGCGCTTCGGCCTCGACGCCGCCTGTCCCGACCGGGCCCGGAAGTGCCAGGCCGAGCCCCCAGATCGCCGGCTTGCCGCCGCGATCTTCCATCAGCCACAGCAGCAGCGTGGTCAGGCGGTCGAGAATGGCGGCCGGGCCGATGCCGAGATCCGCCGCCTCATGATGTTCGACCAGCAGCCGGCCGGTCAGGTCCGCCATCGCCGTCGGCGTCGCTGCGGAACCGCAGATGGCGGGGCGCACGGCCACGGCCGGGCGGGCCGAGGTCGCCCTCTTCGACCAGCCCAAGCGCCGCCAGGATGGCGAGCCGGTCGGCGATCACGGCGCGGCCCAGCTCCGCCTCGTGCTCGAGATCGAGTCGTGTGGTCGCGCGGCCGGTGCGGATCAGGGTCAGCAGTTGCGCCAGGCTGGCATGGGCCGCGTCGATCGTGCGCGGCCGTCCCACCGCCCGGGCCGGCTTCGCCCGTTCAGGAGCGTCCCGGGTGCCGGTGGTGTGGGTCTTCTTCATCGATGCGGCTCCTACCCTCTCGGGGTCCGAACGAGGCATCAGTGAACGGGAAATTGCCTTGATACAACGGGTGTTTTGAATTTTCCGGCAAAAGTTGGCGCTCTTATGTGCCTTAATCGTTTGATCCAGTGCCGAATCGGTCGCAATAGTATTGCCAACGGACGGAAAACCCATCGATGAAGGGCTGTGATCTGCCGGTGCCCGGCGGTGCAGTCCCAGGCGACGTGGCAGCGCGGAGGCGCTCGTCCGAGGGAGGAATGTCATGTCACTCACCGTTGATGGGGCGACGCGGATATTTGAGTGTGTGATGCTCATGCTGGCGTTTTTCTGTCTCGGGATCTTTCCCAATCTTTCCGTGGTCCCGACTGCCCTGGGCATCAGACCGTAATCTACAGTGAATATGCATAAGGGTATAATCTTCATTCGGTGAAGCGACGGCTGGTCCACAAGGGTCCTGCTGACCGTCGACAGCCTTTCCGCAAAGACCTGGTTTTCCACGGATCGCCGACTGCGCGAAGGGTTGCAAAGCGTGGTCCCGTGGCAGATGCCGGGCCCCCGGCCGCCGCTGGTCAGCATCCCGTCCTTCACCCGGCGGTCCTCCCGGCACCAAGGCCGGCCCTGCAATTTGCAACCACGGAGGAAGGCATGTGCGCTGACATGGGAATGACGTCGCATCGGCATGGCCGTGCCGGCTTGCCGCGGCCGCCCGAAGCGAGGGCGGGGTCGTGACGACCGGGCCGGCGATGCTGGATGCGGGCGCAAGGGCATCCGGTGCTCGCCAGACGAACCTCGCCTCGGTCGACCTGAACCTGCTGGTGGCGCTCGAGGCGCTGCTGGAACAGCGTAACGTGACCTATGCCGGGCAACGTGTCGGGTTGAGCCAGCCGGCGATGAGCCGGGCGCTGGCCCGGCTGCGCGGGATGTTCGACGACGAATTGCTGGTGCGCACCTCCACCGGGCTGGCGCTGACGACCCGTGGCGAACAGCTGCTGGCGAAGCTGCCCTCGGCGCTCGGGTTGGTCCGCGAGATCCTCGCCGCCCGCAGTTTCAGTCCCGAAGACATCAAGTCGAAGATCACCGTGGCGATGCCGGAGCACCAGACGCTGGTGCTGCTGCCGCGGCTGCTGCCCCGCCTCCGATCCCGGGCTCCGAATCTCGACATCGTCATCCACTCGCTGCTGGCCGGGTCGCTCAAGCGCCTGGAGAACGGTGAAATCGATTTCGCGGTCGGCCAGGTCGACGGCACGCCGCCCGGCTTCTACCGGCGCACGCTCTACACCGACCGGTTCGTGTGCCTGCTGCGC
>NZ_JBYRFX010000156.1:0-2827 GCF_057815775.1 Inquilinus sp. | reverse complement strand
CAAGGTCCGCCGCACCGGCGATCTGGTCGGCGTCGACGTGATGACCGAGCCCTATCCCGGCTTCCCGACCGACCTGCAGGCCCAGATGATGGGCTTGATGACGGTGGCCCGGGGCGCCTCGATGATCACCGAGACGATCTTTGAGAACCGCTTCATGCATGTGCCGGAACTGGCGCGGATGGGGGCCAACGTCACCGTCCACGGCGCCTCGGCCCTGGTGCGCGGCGTGCCGAAGCTGACCGGCGCCCCCGTGATGGCGACGGACCTGCGCGCCAGCGTCTCGCTGGTCATCGCCGGGCTGGTGGCGCAGGGAGAGACCATCCTGAACCGCGTCTACCATCTCGACCGCGGCTATGAGCGGCTGGAAGAGAAGCTGGCCGGCTGCGGCGCCGACATCACCCGAATCAAGGCCGACTGAGCCGTGGCCGACACGACCACCCCCTTGCGGCTGCGTGCCCGGGACGGCGACGACCTCGCCGTGCTGTCCGCCGCCCTGCAGGATGCGATCGTGCCGGTGCACGACATGACCTTCCTGCGCCGCGAGCGCAGCTTCGTCATGGCGGTGAACCGCTTCTGCTGGGAGGTGCCGGTGCAGCTGGTCGAGGGCGACGAGATCTGGCAGCGCACCCTGTGCGGCGTGCGGTTCCAGGGCATCGATTCGGCGAAGACCATGAAGCTCGACCTGCGTGACCGGTCGCAGATGCTGGACCTGCTGGCGATCACGGCGGAGGAGGGCGGCATCCTGCTCAGCTTCGCCGGCGACGCCACGCTGCGCCTCGACGGCCCCGGCATCGACGTGCTGCTGGAGGATCGCGGCGAGCCCTGGCCGACACCGCAGCGGCCGCAGCACCCCGAGGACTGACCACACCGACTCCTCTAACTGTCATTGCCGGGCTTGACCCGGCAATCCAGAGGATGTCGACAGACTCTGGATGCCCGGATCAAGTCCGGGCATGACAGTGGTGGGGAGTGACGCAGTGGCGCCGTCAGTCCAGCCCGCCCTTGGCCTGGAAGTGGCCGCGGATGCGCTGGGTCAGGGCGACGAAGCGGGGATCGCCCATCACCTCCAGCGACCGCGGCTTCGGCAAGGGCACGTCATAGGCCGCGGCGATCGACCCCGGCCGGTCGGTCATGACAAGCACCCGGTCGGCCAGGAACACCGCCTCCGGGATCGAATGGGTGATCAGCAGGATGGTCTTGCGCGTCTCGCGCTGGATCCGCTGCAGCTCGACATTCATCCGCTCGCGCGTCATCGCATCCAGCGCGCCGAACGGCTCGTCCATCAGCACGATCGACGGGTCGGTCACCAGCGCCCGGCACAGCGACACCCGCTGCTGCATGCCGCCGGACAGCTGCCAGGGCAGCTTGTCGGCGAACCCCTCCAGCCCGACCATCCGCAGCAGCTGGTGGGCGCGGTCGAGAGAAGCGGCGCGGGGCAGGCGCTTGACCTCGACCGGCATCATCACATTGGCCAGCACGCTGCGCCACGGCAGCAGCAGCGCGTTCTGGAACACGATGCCGGCATCGCCATGCGGCTTGGTGACATCGCGCCCAGCCAGGCGGATGCGGCCGGTGCTGGGCGGCAGCAGGCCGGCGATCAGCTTCAGCAGGGTGGACTTGCCGCAGCCGGATGGGCCGACCAGCACCAGGAACTCGCCCTCGTCGATGGTGAAGTCCAGCGGGGCCAGCGACGGCACGTCGCCGCCGCGGCCGCGATAGGTCTTCGACACGCCCTCGACCGCGATCACCGCCGGCCGCGGCGCCGCCTCCGCCGCCACCAGATGCAGGCCGGGCTCGTTCATTTCGGCGCCATTCACTTCGGCAAAAACTCGTTGGTGTAGAAGGCCTTGGGGTCGGCGGCGGTGTCGGCGGAGACGCCGCCGTAATCGACCAGCAGCTTCACCGTCTCGGCCATGTTGGCGTCGGTCACATGGAACGGCCGCTCGGCCTTGGTCTCCTCGGTCCGGTACAGCGGGATGGTGCGTTCGAAGCCTTCCTGCAGCGTGTCCGGCTTGCCCGCCTTCGGCAGCGCCGCCAGCACCGCGGCGGTGGCCTCGGCCGGCGCCTTCTCCGCCGCCTCGACCGACTGGGTCGTCGCCGCCATGAAGCGGCGGATCAGATCGGGGTTCCCGGTCACCAGATCCTTGGTCACGACGATGCCGGAGGACACCATGTTGACCCCGTAATCGGCGAACAGGATCGGGGTGACGTCCTTGCCGGTCGCGTCCTTGATCCGCATGCTCTGGTCCATGGAATAGCCCAGCAGCAGGTCGGCCTGGCCATTGATGACGGCGTTCAGCTTGGTCTGGGCGTCGCCGGAGACGGTGTGGAAGTCGCTCTCCTGCAACCCGGTCTTCTGCAGGAACAGCGGCCAGACCTGCGACATCGAATCGCCAGGCGTGGTGGCCACGGTCTTGCCCTTGATGTCGTCGGGCGTGCGGATGTTCTTGTCGGTGAAGCCCATCACCGACATCGGGCTCTTCTGCAGCAGCACCCCGACCGACACCAACGGCGCGCCCTTGGCGGCGGCCTTGATCATGGTCGGCACGTCGAAATAGCCGAACTCGACCGTGCCGGCGGCCACCGCCTGGGCGGTCATGGCCGAGCCGCGGCCCTCCTGGATCTCCAGGTCGATGCCCTGGTCGGCGTAGAAGCCCTTGGCCTGCCGTAGAAGAACGGCGCGTGTTCGCCATAGACGTACCAGTTCAGCATCAGCACCACCTTGTCGGCGGCCTGGGCCGAACCGGCGGCCAGCAGGATGCCCAGGGCGATCAACAGGCTGCGGACCATCTTCATCCTCCCCTTCTCTGGTTCTTGGTTCAGGCGG
>NZ_JBYRFX010000155.1:0-8122 GCF_057815775.1 Inquilinus sp. | reverse complement strand
GCTGGTCGCTGTCGCCCTGCAGGAGCTTGATCTTCTCGAAGGGGATGCCGAGCTTCTCCGACAGCACCTGCGCGAACGGCGTCGCATGGCCCTGGCCATAATCGAGCGTGCCGGTGATGAAGGTCACCGAGCCGTACGCTTCGAAGCGGATGCCGCCCATTTCCGGCCCGGGCGGCGCCGTGACCTCGAGGTAGCAGCCGATGCCGCGGCCGCGCAGCCTGCCGCGGGCGGCGCTCTCGGCGTGGCGGTCCGGGAAGCCGTCCCAGACCGCCGCCTCGATCGCCCGGCCGAGCAGGCCCGGGAAGTCGCCGCTGTCATAGGCGGTGCCGGCCGGGGTCTTCCAGGGCAGCTGGTCCGGTGCCACCATGTTGCGCAGGCGCAGATCGACCTTGTCGATGCCAAGTTCGGCGGCTGCCGTGTCGATCAGCCGCTCCATGTAGTAGTTGCCCTCGGGGCGGCCGGCGCCGCGATAGGCGCCGATCGGCACGGTGTTGGTCACGGCGCAGATCGTGTTCACCTCGGTCAGCGGCGTGCGGTACATGCCGATCGAATTCTTGGCGATGTTGAGGGTGGTCATCATCGGGCCCACCGGCGACAGGTAGGCGCCGAGGTTGCCGTAGCCGGTGAAGCGGGTGGCGAGGAACTGCCCCTCGGCGTCGAGCGCCAGCTCGGCCACCACCTCCATGTCGCGGCCGTGGTGGTCCGACATGAAGCTGTCGGAGCGCTGGTCGGTCCACTTCACCGGCCGGTCGAGTTCTCGCGCCGCATGCATCAGGCAGACATATTCCGGGAAGACCGCGCCCTTCATGCCGAAGGAGCCGCCGACATTGCCGGTGATGAGGTGGATCCGGTCGGTCGGAACGCTCATCGCCTCGGCCAGGTTGTTGCGCTTGCCGAACACGCCCTGGCTCGGCGCGTGGACGGTGAAGCGACCGGTCGCGGCATCGTGGCCCACCACCGCCGCGCGCGGCTCCATCGGGTTGACGACGATGCGGTTGTTCAGGATCTCCAGCCGGGTGACATGCGCCGCCTGGGCGAAGGCCTCGGCGACCTTCTCGGTGTCGCCATAGTGGTAGTCGAGCACCAGGTTGCCGGGCGCCTCGTCATACAGAAGCGGCGCGCCGGGCGCGATCGCCTCCGGCACGCGGGTGACGGCGGGAAGCGGACCGATGTCGAGTTCCACGGCCTCGGCCGCATCGCGCGCCTGATGGGCCGTCTCCGCGATCACCACGGCGACCGGATCGCCGACGAAACGCACCTTGCCCGCGGCCAGCGCGTGGCGCAGTGGGGTCGTCATCGGCGACCCGTCGCGGTGCTGGAACGCGATCACGCATTTCAGCGGCCCGTAGCCCATCGGGGCGAGATCGGCCGCGGTGTAGATTGCGAGCACGCCCGGCATGGCGCGGGCCGTCTCGGTCGAGATGGCTTCGATCGTGCCATGGGCGTGGGGGCTGCGCACGAAGGCGGCATAGGCCTGGCCGGGCAGGCTGACATCGTCGGTGTAGCGGCCTTCGCCCCGCAGCAGCGCCGGGTCTTCCAGGCGGGAGACGGGCTGTCCGATGCCGAATTGAAGGGAAGCGGAATCCTCGGGCTTGAAGAGATCGTTCATCGGCGGAGCCTCTGGCACTCGGGGCGGACCCTCGGCATCGCGCACGTCGGCACGATATCGGCCGAGGCCCGGGGGATGGCGAGAGTCAGGGTAGGCGCCGATGATGGAACGAGAGACGCCGTTTCGGCAATGCTCCATCCGGTCGCGCGCAGGGCAGGGGCGTCCAGTCAGACGGCGCAGTAGCGGTCCTGGATGGCCTGGTCGGCCAGCAGGGCGGCGGCGCTGCTCTCATGCACCACCTCGCCCTGGTCGATGATCACGGCGCGGTCGGCCAGGCGCAGCGCCCATTCGACGTTCTGCTCGACCAGCAGCAGGGTCGTGCCCTCGTCGCGCAGCCGACGGAACAGCACGCCCATCTCCTCGACCAGCACCGGCATGATGCCCTCCGACGGCTCGTCGAGCAGGATCATGCCCGGCTCCGCCATCATGGCGCGGGCGATGGCCAGCATCTGCTGCTCACCGCCCGACAGGGTGCTGCCTTGCTGGCCCAGGCGCTCGGCCAGCCGCGGGAAGGTGGTGGCGATGCGGTCGATGGCAATGCGCTCGCCGGCCCGCCCGGCGCCGGCGACCAGGCCCAACCGCAGATTCTCCGCCACCGTCAGGCCGGGCACGATCCGCCGCTCCTCCGGCACATAGGCGAGGCCGAGGCGGTAGCGGGCATGCGCCGGCAGGCGCATCAGGTCGGTGCCGGCGAAGCGCACCTCGCCCGCCGTCTTCGGCATCAGCCCCATGACCGAGCGGATGGTGGTGGTCTTGCCCGCGCCGTTGCGGCCGACCAGCGCCACGATCTCGCCCGCCGCCACCGACAGCGACACGCCGTGCAGGACATGGCTGGCGCCGTACCAGGCGTTCAGGCCCCGGATCTCAAGCATAGCCATGCGACTGCCCCAGATAGACGCGGCGGACCTCGGGGTCGGCCTGGACCTGGGCCGGGGTGCCGTCGGCGATCAGCCGGCCGTGATGCAGCACCAGGATGCGGTCGCTCAGGCCCAGGATCATCTTCATCTTGTGCTCGACCAGCAGGATGGCGCGGTCGGCCGCCAGCCGCTCGATCAGCGCCACCATCTCCTTCGTCTCCTCCGGCCCCATGCCGGCCGTCGGTTCGTCCAGCAGCAGCAGTTCGGGGTCGGCGACCAGGGCGATGGCGATCTCCAGCGCGCGCTGCTGGCCATGGGCGAGCGACCGGGCCGGGTCGTGCCGCCGGGCAGACAGGCCGACGGCGGCCAGCGCGGCATCCGCCAGGTCGTCCAATTCGTGCAGCCGGCGGCGGTCGCGCCAGATGTCGTAGCGCGTGCGCAGCGCCTGGGCCGCGACGCGGACATTCTCGTGCACGCTGAGCGCCTGGAACAGGGTGGTGATCTGGTAGGACCGGGCGATGCCGAGATGGGCGAAGCGGTGCTGCTTCGTCCCGGTCAGGTCCCGGCCCTTGAACCGGATGGTGCCGCTGGACGGCGGCAGCGCGCCCGACAGCACATTGAACAGCGTGCTCTTGCCGGCGCCGTTCGGGCCGATCACGGCGGTGATGCGGTTCGGCTCGAACACCGCCGAGACGCCGTCCAGCGCCACGAAGCCGGAAAAGCGCCGGCCGATGTCGCTGATCTCGTGGAAGGGCGCGGTCATCGGCCCGATCTCCAGGCCAGGACGGTGCCCCAGATCCCCTTGGGCAGGAACAGCACGAACAGCACGAAGACGCTGCCGACGATGATCTGCCAATGCGGCGTCCACAGCGAGACCACATCCTCCATCAGCAGGAAGGCCAGCGCGCCGATGAAGGGGCCGAAGAAGCTGCCGGCGCCGCCCAGCAGCGTCATCATCACGATCATGCCGGAGGTCTGGTAGTGCAACGAATCCAGCGGCACGATCGCCAGGTGCAGCGCCGACAGCGTGCCCGCCAGGGCGCAGATCAGGCCGGACAGGGCGAAGGACAGCAGCTTGGTGCGCTCGACGTCGTAGCCGCAGGCGCGGGCCCGGGTCTCGTTCTCGCGGATCGCCTCGATCGCCGCGCCGAAGGGCGAGTTGAGGATGCGCGAGACGAACCACAGCGCCAGCGCCGCGAACACCATCAGCACATAATATTTGTTGACGGGGTCAAGGATGTCGATCCGCCAGCCGAGAATGTCCAAGGACGCGACCGTGAAGCCGCGCAGCCCGTTCTCGCCGCCGGTCCAGGCGGAGGCCTGCAGCGCCGCGTAGTAGACCAGTTGCGCCAGCGCCAGCGTCACCATCGAGAAGTAGATGCCGCGGGTGCGGATCGACAGCGCGCCGATCACCACCGCCAGCATGCCGCCACCCAGCACGCCCAGCGCCATCGCTACGAACCAGGGCAGGCCGAATTGGCCGATGGCGATGCCGGTGATGTAAGCGCCCGTGCCAAAGAAGGCGGCATGGCCGAAAGACAGCATCCCGGTGTAGCCGAACAGCAGATTGTAGCCGACGGCGAGGGTGCCGTAGATCAGCACGTTCACCGCCAGCGCCTGGGACGGCAGCAGCCAGGGCAGGGCGCACAGCGCCAGGATCGCCAGCGGCACGCGCCAAGCGGACAGCGTGGCCCGGATCCCGGCGGGCCGTGCCGTCCGGACGGGTGCGGCGAGGGGCTTGGTCGCGGCGGTCATGCGCCGGCTCCGGCCCGGCCGAACAGGCCTTGCGGGCGGACCAGCAGGACGATCGCCATCAGCGCAAACATGACGATGGTCGCCATTTCAGGCGCAAACAGCGCCGTCATGCTGACTGCGACACCGACCAGCAGCCCGGCGACCACGGCGCCGAGCAGCGAGCCCATGCCGCCGATCACCGTGACCACGAAGGCCTCCGCCAGCACCAGCGATCCCATCTCCGGATTGACGTTGCGCATCGGCGCGGCCAGCACCCCGCCCAGCGCCGTCAGCCCGACGCCCAGGCCGAAGACCAGCAGCCAGACCCGGCCGATATCGACGCCCAGGACGCGCATGATCAGCGGGTCGCGCGCCCCCGCCCGGACGATCAGGCCGAACCGCGTCTTCTCCAGCCCCAGCCACAGCAGCAGCAGGACCAGGGCGACGACGCCGATGACGAAGATCCGGTAGATCGGGAAGAAGCCGATGCCGAGGTCGACCACCCCGGCCAGCGCCCGCGGCGTCGGGAACGGCATGCCGTCGCTGCCGAACACGATGCGCACCGCCTCGACCAGCACATAGCCGAGGCCGAAGGTCAGCAGCAGCGGGTCGTCCGGCCCGCGCCGGTACAGCGGCCGGATCAGGAAGCGTTCGATCGCCATGCCGAAGACGCCGACGGCGACGGGCGCGACCAGCAGCGCCCACCAGAAGCTGCCGGTCCGCATGGCGACCCACAGCCCGGCATAGGCGCCGACCATGAACAGCGCGCCATGGGCGAAGTTGACCACGCCCAGCATGCCGAAGATGATCGACAGGCCCAGCGCGGCCATGATCAGGACCGCGCCCAGCGCGACCCCGGAAAACAGCTGCATGGCGATGAGTCCGGCGTCCATGGCGGTGCCCCTCCCTTCAGGCGGTCAGGCGGGGAAGCCCAGCTCGGCACAGCTGCGCAGCACGGTCTCGGACGCCGGCTCTGCCGCCAGCACGGTGAACAGGTCGGCATCGTTCGCCATGTCCGCTTGCTTCTTCGATTCCAGCACCAGCACCGACTGCACCGACTGGTGGTCGCATTTGCGGTAGCTCTGCGGTCCCTTGGCAACGTCGTATTTCAGGCCCTCCAGCGCGGCGATCACCTTGTCCGTCTCCGGCCCGCCGGCCGCCTGCATCGCCAGCAGCAGGGCGGAGACGCCGGTGAAGCCGTAGGCGCCGTAATCGGTCGGCACGGCGCCGTCATTGGCGGCGCGGAACGCGTCGTTGAACGCCTTGGCGCTGGGGATCGACTGCTCCAGCCCCCAATAGTAGTTGGCGCCGCCGACCACGCCCTCGAACGCGTCCGGGCCGATCGCCAGGCGCTGGTTGTGCAGCAATACCGGCACCACGATCCGCATCAGGTTCTTCACGCCGAAATCGACCGCCTGCTTGATCGCGTTGGCCTGGTCGCGGCCGAAATTGCAGATGCACAGGACGTCCGGCCGCAGCGACATCAGCTGCGGCATGAAGGTTAATCGGCGGCGCCGAAGGGGTGCAGGATCTCGCCGACGCTCGTGGCGCCGATCTCGTCCTGGGCGCGCTTGAAGCCGCGCAGCATCTCATGGCCATAGGCATAGTCGGCGGCGAGATAGGCGACCTTGGTGCCCTTCTGGAAGCTGTGCCGGGCGACAGCCGCCGTGGTCATGTGCGGGTTCAGCGCCTCATGGAAGGTGAAGCGGCTGAAATCGGTGGCCTCGTTGATGGTGTCGGACTGGCTGATCGAGATGTAGAGCACGCCGCGGGCGCGGGTGACCTCGTTGACCGCGAGCTGGATGGCGCTGGACAGGGCGCCGACCACGGCATGCACCTTGTCCTTCTCGATCAGCTCCAGCGTCCGGGTCGCGGCCTCGCCAGCGTTCAGCTTGTCGTCGCGGACCAGCAGTTCGACCTTGCGGCCGGCGACGCCGCCCTTGTCGTTGACCAGCTTCACCGCCAGCTGGGCGCTCTTGACCTGGTCCTGGGCCTCGGCCGCGAAGGGGCCGGTCAGCGGCGTCGGGAAGCCGATGCGGATGGTGTCGTCCTGCGCCCGGCCGATGCGCGGCATCGCCAGCAGGGCGGCGCCGGCGCCCAGGCCCAGCACGGCGTTGCGACGGGAGATGGTTCCGGTCGCCAGGCTCCTGATCGTCTCGGTCATCGCGTCCTCCTCTGTCCTTGTTTTCGTTGATTCAGACCCGGGCCGCAGATCCGGCCCAGTGCCTTCAGCAGCCGGGCCGGCGTCATCGGGATCTGCGCGATGGTCGCGCCGAACGGCGCCATTGCGTCGTTGACGGCGTTCAGCGCGGCGGCCGAGGCGGCCGCGGTGCCAGCCTCGCCGCAGCCCTTGGCGCCGAGCTCGGTGTCCTTTGTCGGGGTCTCGACATGGCCGATTTCGATATCCGGCATCTCGCAGGCCATCGGCACGAGGTAGTCGGCCAGCGAGCCGTTGGTCAGCTGGCCGGTCTCGTCGTAGCGGCATTCCTCGAAGAAGGCGGCGCCCAGCCCCTGGACCACGCCGCCGCGCACCTGTTCGTCGACCAGCATCGGGTTGATGATCCGGCCGCAATCCTCGACCACCCAGTGCTTCAGGATGCGGACGAAGCCGGTCTCGATGTCGAGCTCGACCAGGCAGCCCTGGATGCCGTTGGTGAAGGCGAAGGGATAGCCCTGCGGCGCGTGGTGATGCGCCACCGTCAGTTGTGCCTGGGTGCCGGGCGGCAGTGTATCGGCTCGGAAATAGGCGATGCGCGCCACCTCGGCCAGGTCCATGCGCGGCTGACCGGTCGTTCGGTCAATGATCCAGCCATCCTGCAGGTCCAGCGCCGCCGGCTGCGCCTGCAGGATCGCCGCGGCGACGTCCAGCACATTGGCCCGCAGCTTGCGGCCGGCCTGCAGCGCCGTCTCGCCGCCGATGCCGGTGCCGCGGCAGGCCCAGGTCGCGCCGCCATGGGGCGTGACCTCGGTGTCGCCGGTGATGACGCGGACCCGGTCGGGCGTGAGGCCCAGCTGGTCGGCGACGATCTGGCCGATGACGGTTTCGGTGCCCTGGCCCTGCTCGGTGACCGAGATCATGCAGCGCACCTCGCCCGACGGCGTGAGCGCGATGACCGCGCCGTCCTGGGCCGAGATGCGCGCGCCGCCGACGCCGTAGAAGGCCGGGCCGGGGTTGGAGATCTCGACGAAGGCGGCGATGCCGATGCCGCGATGGATGCCCTTGCCCCGCAGCGCCGCCTGCTCCGCGCGCAGCTGGTCATAGCCCATCATCCGCTTCAGCCGGGCCAGGCAGGCCTGGTGCGACAGCGCCTCGAACTGGTAGCCGGTCGGCGAGACGAAGGGATAGGCATCGTCCGGGATCAGGTTGCGGGCCCGCATCTCCGCCGGGTCCAGGCCGACCTTGGCGGCGGCCAGATCGACCAGCCGCTCGGTGACGGCGCAGGCGATCGGGTGGCCGACGGCGCGGTACTGGCTGGTCTGCACTTTGTTCTGGAACACCACGGACAGCTCGGCGCGGTAGCTGTGGGTGCGATAGGGCGCGCCGATCAGGCGGATCACCTGGTTGCCCTCGACCACACTGGTGCGCGGATAGGTCGAAAAGGCGCCGACGGCGGTGGCGTCGTCGACCTGGATCGCCAGGATGCGCCCGGCCTCGTCCACCGCCATGCTGGCGCGGACGCGATGGTCTCGGGCGTGGATGTCCGACACGAAGGATTCGAGGCGGTCGGCCACGAACTTGACCGGCCGGCCCAGCAGGATGCTCAGGCCCACCACCGCCATGTCCTCGGGATAGACATGCAGCTTCATGCCGAAGGACCCGCCGATATCGGGCGCGACCACTCGCACCTGCGCCTCGGGGATGCCGTAGTGGCGGGAATACAGGTCCTGGAACTGATACGGCGTCTGCGTCGCGTGGTGGACG
>NZ_JBYRFX010000154.1:0-3530 GCF_057815775.1 Inquilinus sp. | reverse complement strand
GGGATCACCGATCGGGCCGGTGACCTGGCCCAGGGATATGCCGGTGCGGCCGCCGCAAAACTCCGGTTCTTGCCCCGGAATCGCAGCCGTCCTTGACGGGGTCCTGGCAGCGGCGAGGATGGGCGCCATGGATCCTATCTCAGCCCGACCGCCTGAAGAGGCGACGCCCGTGCTCACCTGGCGCGGCCCGTTCCGGAACGACGAGGTCAACGCCCTGCATGCCGAATGCTTCCGCACCCCCGTCGGCGGGCATGACTGGTGGGGCCAGCTTAGCCGCCACAGCCTGGGCTGGGTCTGCCTGCGGCTGTCAGGCCGCTTGGCCGGCTTCGTGAATGTCGCCTGGGATGGCAGCACCCATGCCTTCCTGCTGGACACGATGGTCGCGCCGGCGGTGCAGCGGCGGGGCTTCGCGGCCATGATCGTGGCGGAGGCGGCGCGGCAGGCGAAGGCCGCGCATTGCGACTGGCTGCATGTCGATTTCGAACCGCATCTGCGCGCCTTCTATTTCGATGCCTGCGGCTTCCGGCCGACCGACGCGGGCCTGGTCGCGCTGCGGTGAGACCTGCTGACTCCGCGGACTATGGCGTGGCCTGTCCCGGGGACAGAAGCCAGGAGGACAGGAAGGCCGGCACGCGCTGCAGCGCATCGGACCGCGCGGCGTCATCGGTGCCCACGATCGGCACCACGCCGGCCCTGGTGCGGTAGGCCGGCATCTCGTGCACGGGCCGGGCGGGCCAGTCGAAGTCATGATAGGCGCCGGGATAGGTCTGCATCGTGACCTTGGTCGCGGGTGTCGCCGTCGCCATCAGCGCGCCGCAGCGATCGGCCGGGGTCCAGACATCGCCGTCGCCGACCAGGACCAGCAGCGGCACCGGGCTGTCCCAGGCTGTGCGATGGATCGTCGTGTTGCACCCGGCCGGATAGAATGCGACGGCGGCGCGGAAGCCGCCCGTCGCCGCCAGGATGGATTGCACCGGGCTGCCGCTGCGGATGGTGTTCAGGACCACGCCGCCGCCCTGCGACCAGCCGATCAGGCCGATCCGGTCGGGCTGGACGAAATCCTGGTCTTGCAGATAGCGCAGCGCCGCGACCGCATCGAACGGCCGTGCCCGCAGGATCGCCCCATCGAACGTGGCCGGCGCGCACATCTGGCCATGATGGCGCGGCGTGTGGCCGTCGACCATCAGCACGCTGATGCCAGTCGCATTCAGCCGCGCCGCCCAATCCTGCTCGCGTGCATTGATGGCGCCGGACCGGCTCAGCAGGCCGCCGCAGCCATGCAGGAAGACCACGCCCGGGGATCGGCCCGCGGCGGCCGTCCGGAATAAATAGGCATCGAGCAGGGTGGCGGGCGGTCCGTCGAGCGACGGGAAATGCACCGGCTCGGCGGCCCGGGCAGTGCCGATCAGGCAGCAGAAGCAGATCAGTGCGACCAGGCTGCGCATGCCGTGATCCCCAGGCTGTGATGCCGCATGCTAGAGCAGCCTTCCGCGCCATGGCATGAATGTTCGGTAAGCCGTTGCGGTGCCGATCGGTATGATCCACCGGCGGTGGGTCGCACGACCGGGATGGTTTCGATGGGACGCGGGCGATGATCGAACTGACGCTCACCGAGGACGGCCTGCCCTTCGCCACGGCGGACATCGTCGTGGCCCGTTGCCGGTTCGCCTTCGACACCGTGGGGCTGGCGGGCGCCAAGACCTATCGCCATGCCGCCGATCCCACGCTGGAGGTGGATCTGCCGCCATCGCTGTCCCGTGCCGTGGCCAAGCGGCAGGTGGAGTTCCTGGCCGGTCGGCTGTGCGCGGCCCAGGCGATGCGCCGGCTGCGTGGCCACCACCAGCCGGTGCCGATCCGCCCCGACCGCAGCCCGGCCTGGCCGGAAGGGCTGGTCGGCAGCATCAGCCACACCGATGGTCTGGCCTTGGCCGGGGTGGCGGAGGCGCGGCACTATCGCTCGCTGGGGCTGGACCTGGAGCGTGAATTGACGGCCGAGGTTGCCGGCCAGGTTGGCCCGCTGCTGCTGGATGACGGTGAATGGCGCCGCCGCCCGCCGGGCTGGACGGAGACGGCGTTCGCGACCCTGGTCTTCTCGGCCAAGGAGGCGCTGTACAAGGCGATCCACCCGATCGCCCAGCGGATGATGGAGTTCCACGACGCAAGGCTGCTGGCGGTGGAGCAGGGTCATGTCGTGCTGGAACTGGCGCCGGCGGTGCGGTCGGACCGGCTGCCGGGCGCGCGCTTCCACGTGCAGTTCGGCTTTGAAGGACCGGTGTGCCTGACCATGCTGGCCCTGGCCGCCTGAGTCAGTAGCCGCAGCGGGGGCACAGATCCTGCAGCGGGCAACGGCCGCAGGCCGGCGCCCGGGCGGAACAGGCCGTCTGGCCCAGCACCTTGATCATCCGGTGCAGTTCATACAGGTCGTCGGCGCTCCAGCCTTCCGGGATCAGCCGCATGAAGCCGTCATGCCCGGCCTCGTAGTCGGCTCCGGCCGGCAGCAGCCCCAGCCGCTCGCCGACCCGCAGCAGATGGGTGTCGACCACCAGCTCGCGCTTGCGCAGCGTGCTGAAATTCAGGACCGACGCGGCGATCTTCGGGCCGACCCCGGGCAGGGCGATGAGCCACCGCATCGCCACCGCCTCGTCCCAATCCGCCAGGAAATTGAGGGCCAGGGCGCCGCTGCGCGCCACGATCATGCGCAGGGCCTGCGGCAGCTGCTCGGCCTTGCGATCGGCATGGTTCACCATCCAGATGGCGCGCTCGATCCGGCGCGGCGGCGCCCGCTGCAGCAGATCCCAGGACGGGTACCAGTCGCGCAGCCGCTCGAAGGCCTGGATCGACACTTCGTCCCGGGTCTTGGAGCCGAGCATGCTGCGGACCAGCTGACTGACCGGGTCGCGCCGCGGCTCGTCCCGGCGGGGGCTTGCCATCGCACGGAGCCGGGCGCGAACCCTCGGCAGCAGTGGATCGTCGTCGAGCGGGAAGGAGAGCTGCATGGCGAGACACCAGGCTGATCACCGTCTCATGATAGGAACAAAATAAGAACATATCAAGCTGGATTCGATCGGCCCCAACTTGGCGACTGATACATCGACCCGATAGATTCCGGTCCTATCCCGGTTGCATCTGCAACTGCGGCGGACATCAAGCGGTAACGCGGGCATTCTATCCAGCGTCCAGCTTGGACCAGGGGCGAGGTCGAGGACTGCGATCCTTTGCCCCGCCGGGAACCGGGCATCGGAATCGATCGCCAGCAACCGCACCGGGCAGGGGCGGCGGGCGCATCGGGATCAGGTCGGGGGATGTCTTGAACGTGCCGATGATCGCGCTGCCTTGGGCGGCCGTCTTCCTTGCCGCGGCGGCGGTCTGGTTTCGCCCGCTGCGTGGGCTCACCCTCGGGTTGCTCGTGCTCGGCTATGCCGCGGCGCTGGCCGACGGCCTGCTGGGGGTCGAGGCCGCCGGGCCGATCCTGCTGCTGCTGGCTGCGGCCGCCGCGGTGTCGCAGACCCGCAGCCGCCCGATCGGCTATG
>NZ_JBYRFX010000153.1:0-8264 GCF_057815775.1 Inquilinus sp. | reverse complement strand
CGCCGGCCATGCCGCCTCGGTGACCGAGCGGCTGGGGCTGATGATCGCCCACCGGCCGGGCTTCACCGCCCCGACCCTGGCGGCCCGGCAGTTCGCGACGCTGGACCAGCTGACCGGCGGCCGCGTCGCGGTGCACATCATCACCGGCGGTGACGATGCCGAGCTGCGCCAGGATGGCGACTTCCTGACCAAGGATGAGCGCTACGCCCGCACCGACGAGTATCTCGAGATCCTGCGCAAGATCTGGACCAGTGACGCGCCGTTCGACCACCAGGGCGCGAATTACCGGTTCGAGCGCGGCTTTTCCGCCGTCAAATCGGTGCGCGGCCCACACATCCCGATCTATTTCGGCGGTGCCTCGGATGCGGCGATCGCGGTGGCCGGCAAGCATGCCGACATCTATGCGCTGTGGGGCGAGACCCACGCCCAGGTGCGCGAGCTGACCGGCCGGGTGCGCTCCGCCGCCGCCAAGAACGGCCGGCAGCTGCGCTTCAGCCTGTCGCTGCGGCCGATCCTGGCCGACACCGAGGAGAAGGCCTGGGCCCGCGCCGACGCGATCCTGGAGCAGGCGCGCGCCGTGCAGGACAAGACCGGCTACAAGCGCACCAACGAGCCGGCCAATTCCGGGTCGCAGCGCCTGCTGGCCGCCGCCGCCCAGGGCCCCCGGCTGGACAAGCGGCTGTGGACCGGCATCGCCGCGCTGACCGGCGCCAAGGGCAATTCGACCGCCCTGGTCGGCACGCCGGAGCAGGTGGCCGACGCGCTGCTGGACTATTACGACCTCGGCGTCACCACCTTCCTGATCCGCGGTTTCGACCCGCTGGAAGACGCGATCGACTATGGCCGCGAGCTGATCCCGCTGACCCGCAAGCTGGTCGCCGAGCGGGTGCAGGCCAGCGCCAACGCGGCGGAGTGAGCCGGGGCGGCACCGCCTTCCTGTTGTCTGGAGAGAGTTGATGAAGCGCATCCTGGCCGGCCTCGCGGTCGCCCTCGCGATGACCGGCGCGGCCCAGGCCGAGACCGTGCTGCGGATCGGCGACCAGAAGGGCGATGCCCGGGCGGTGCTGGAGGCGGCGGGCGCCCTGGCCGACCTGCCCTACAGGATCGAGTGGAGCGAGTTTCCGGCGGCGGCGCCGCTGCTGGAGGCGCTGAACGCCGACGCGATCGATGCCGGCAGCGTCGGCGATGCCCCCTTCACCTTCGCCGCCGCGGCCGGGGTGCCGGTCAAGGCGATCGCCGCGATCCGGTCGAAGCAGGATGGCCTGGCCATCGTCGTGCCGGGGGATTCGCCGGTGAAGAGCCTGCAGGATCTGGTGGGCAAGAGCATCGGCACCGGCCGCGGCTCGATCGGCCACCAGCTGATCCTGGCGGCGCTGGAGCATGCCGGGCTGAAGCCGGACGCCGTCAACATCGTGTTCCTGCTGCCGGCCGAGGCCAAGGCGGCCCTGTCCAGCGGCGCCATCGACGCCTGGTCGACCTGGGAGCCCTACACCTCGCAGCTGGAGCTGCTGGAGGGCGCTCGCCGCGTCATCGACGGCAACGGCATCACGCCGGGCCTGAGCTTCTTCGTCGCCCGTGACGACGCGATCGACGCCAAGCGCGAGGCGCTGCAGGATTTCGTCGGCCGGCTGGCCAAGGCCCGGAATTGGGGCACCACCAACTACCCCGCCTATGCCGCGAGCTGGAGCAAGCTGGTCGGCCTGCCGGAGAACGTGGCGCTGCAGTATTTCGCCCGCCGCGACATCCACCCGGCCGTGATCGACGACGCCGTGGTGGATGGCGAACAGCACACCATCGACCTGTATTTCCGCGCCGGGCTGATCCAGACCCAGCTGAACGCCGGCGACATCCTGGACCGGTCGTTCAACGCCCCGGTGCTGGCGGAGCTGGCGAAGAAATGATGAGGCGCTTTTTCCTCGGCCTCGCTTTGGCCGTCGCCGTCCTGCCCGCGGCGCGGGCCGAGACGGTGCTGCGGGTCGGCGACCAGGTCGCAGGCGTCCGCTCGCTGCTGGAGGCAGCACACGCGCTGGACGACGTGCCCTACCGGATCGAGTGGTCGCAATTCCCGGCCGCGGCGCCTCTCCTGGAGGCGCTGAACGCCGGCGCGCTGGATGTCGGCTTCACCGGCGACATCCCCTATCTCTTCGCCTATGCCGCCGGCGCGCCGGTCAAGGTGATCGGCGCCACCCGGTCGCAGCCGGGCGCCAACGCCGTGCTGGTGCCGAAAGAGTCGCCGGCCCAGAGCTTCACCGACCTCAAGGGCAAGCGCATCGCCGTCAACCGCGGCGGCAACGGCCATTTCGAGGCGCTGGGGTTGCTGGAACATGCCGGGCTGACGCCCGATGATGTGACGCTGGTGTTCCTCGGCCCGACCGACGCGAAATCGGCCTTTTCAGCCGGTTCGGTCGATGCCTGGGTGATCTGGGAGCCCTATGTCTCGCTGGCCGTGGTCGGCGACGGCGCCCGGGTGGTGGCCGACGCCGCCGGGGTCTATCCTGCCAAGACCTTCGAGCTGGCGCATGACGATGCCATCGCCGGCAAGCGCGACGCGGTGCTGGACTTCCACCGCCGGGTCGAGCGGGCGAAGCTGTGGGCGCTGCAGCACCCCGAGCCGATCGCCACCCAGATCTCCGCCCTGACCCATATCCCCGAGGACATTGCCCTGCGCTCGCTGCGGACCAAGCAGGAGACGCCGATCGCGATCGACGACGCGGTCATCGCCGAGACCCAGGGCGAGGCCGACCTGTTCACCCGCCACCACGTGCTGCCTGCCGCGCTCGACGTCTCCGCCGCGTTCGACCGCAGCTTCGGCACCAACACCACGGCCGCGCAATGAGCAGCTTCGAGACCCTTGCCACCCTGGCCAGCGCCAGCATCGAGCCGCCGCCCGCCACGGCGGCCTCCACCCCCGCGGTCGGATCGGACGCCTTCCGCGGCGCCATGCGCCACCTGGCCGGGGCGGTCAGCATCGTCACCGTCGGCCGTGGTGCCGAGCGCAGCGGCCTGACCGCCACCTCGATGGTGTCGCTGTCGGTCGACCCGCCGACCCTGCTGCTGTGCGTCAACCGCTCGGCCTCGGCCTGGCCGCTGCTGGTCCGGCACGGCCATTTCGGCGTCAACGTGCTGGCGGCGTCGCAGGCCGCGATCGCCGACCGCTTCGCCGGCCGCAACGGCGAGAAGGGGGCGGAGCGCTTCGCCGGGGCCGACTGGCTGGACCTGGCCACCGGCGCGCCGATCCTGGCCGATGCGCTGATCGCCTTCGACTGCGAGCTGGAGGAGCGGATCGACCGCCACTCCCACGCCATCCTGATCGGCCGGGTGCGGGCGCTGCACGGGGTCGAGGCGCATGACCCGCTGCTGTACTGGCGCGGCGCCTATGGCGCGCTCCGCTCCGATCTCTGACAAGACGATCCGGACTCGGTCTGGCGCCGTCGGGATGCTAGGACTCGGGAAACACCGCCGCCGGCCCTGACCGCGCGGCCACTCCAGGCTGGCTTCCGAGGAACCCATGACCCGTCCGATCTACAAGACCGCCCTGATCGTCGGCGTCGGCAGCGGCCTCAGCGCCTCGCTGGCCCGGCTGCTGACCAAGCAGGGCCTGCGCGTCGCCCTGGCCGCGCGCGACACCGACAAGCTGAAGCCGCTGGTCGAGGAAACCGGCGCCAAGGCGTTCACCGTCGATGCCGCCGACGCCGCCTCGGTGGCCGGGCTGTTCGATGCGGTGCAGGCGCATTTCGGCAGCAACCCCGACGTGGTGGTCTACAACGCCAGCGGCCGGCTGCGCGGCCCGCTGACCGATTTCGACCCGGCCGGGGTCGAGCGGGTGCTGGCGGTGACGGCGTTCGGCGGCTTCCTGGTCGGCCAGCAGGCGGCGAAGCGGATGCTGCCGCAGGGCCGCGGCGCCATCCTGTTCACCGGCGCCTCGGCCAGCGTCAAGGGCTATGCCCGCTCCGCCCCCTTCGCCATGGGCAAGTTCGCCCTGCGCGGCCTGGCCCAGAGCATGGCGCGCGAGCTGGGGCCCCAGGGCATCCATGTCGCCCATTTCGTCATCGACGGCCAGATCCGCGAGGCCGGGCGCGAGGACCCGCCGAACAAGCCGGACGGCGCGCTGGACCCCGACGCGATCGCCCAGAGCTATGTCGACATCCTGC
Organism: Inquilinus sp.; assembly: GCF_057815775.1. NCBI lineage: Bacteria > Pseudomonadati > Pseudomonadota > Alphaproteobacteria > Rhodospirillales > Rhodospirillaceae > Inquilinus > Inquilinus sp. The sequence goes on along the minus strand of NZ_JBYRFX010000153.1, from coordinate 4,113 downwards.
GCCAGCCGCGCAGCACCTGGACCTGGGAGCTCGAACTGCGCCCCTGGACCGAGACGTTTTAAGGAGCCCGCCCGCGAATGCTACTGGTGCGGCCGTCTGATGGCGGCTTCTCTGCTTCCGGTGCTCACGGACGACCATGTCCGCTGCGCGCCGGTTCTCGAAGCCACCACCAGCCGACTCACACCAGCGCATTCTCAAACGGGCTCCGATAGGCCTCCAAAGGGCCTCACCCCTGCCCCCGGCCTGGACAAGGTACCGTCGGTTTACTATCGATATCGTCCGATCATTGGCCGGCCGATCATCGCCCGTCCAATCGTTAGGGACACGAGAGAGGCATGGATATGAGCGACGCGGATATCGCAGTCGTCGGTTTGGGCGTGATGGGCCGGAACCTCGCCTTCAACATGGCGGAAAAGGGCTTCCGGGTCGCGCTGTACAACCGCAGCGTCGAGCGCATCGACGAGGCCATCGCGCTGGCCGGCCCGCTGGCGAAGAACCTGGTGGCCTGCCGCACGCCGGAAGAGCTGGTGGCCGCGGTGAAAAAGCCGCGCGCGCTGCTGCTGATGGTGCAGGCCGGCGACGCGGTGGACGAGACCGCCGCCCGGCTGCAGCCGCTGATGGACAAGGGCGACGTGCTGATCGACGCCGGCAACGCCAATTTCCACGACACGGTGCGGCGCGAGCACGCGCTGGCCGAGGCCGGGCTGGCCTATCTCGGCGTCGGCGTGTCCGGTGGTGAGGAAGGGGCGCGCCACGGCCCCTCGATCATGGTCGGCGGCAAGCCCGAGGTCTACGCCCGGGTGAAGCCGATCTTCGAGGCGATCGCCGCCAAGTTCCAGGACACGCCGTGCTGCGCCCTGCTGGGCACCGACGGCGCCGGGCATTTCGTCAAGACCGTGCACAACGGCATCGAATATGCCGACATGCAGATGATCGCGGAGATCTACGGCCTGCTGCGCCGCGGCCTGGGCCTGACCCCGGCCGAGATCGGCGACGTGTTCGCGCGCTGGGCCGGCGGCCCGCTGTCCTCCTACCTCGTCGACATCACCGCCACGGTGCTGAAGACGGTGGATGCCAAGACCGGCCAGCCGCTGGTCGACGTCATCGTCGACAGCGCCGGCCAGAAGGGCACCGGCCGCTGGTCGGCGATCGAGGCGCTGACGCTCGGCGCCCCCGCCTCCTCCATCACCGCGGCGGTGGAGGCGCGCGGCGTCTCGGCAGAGCGCAAGCTGCGCAAGACCTTGTCGGAGCGCTTCCCCGGCGCGGCCCAGCCGCTCAAGCTCGGCCAGGACCGGGAGGCGGCGATCGCGCTCCTGGAACAGGCGCTGCTGGCCGGCAAGATCCTGGCCTACACCGAGGGCTTCGCCATCATGGCGGCGGCCTCACGCGAGCATGGCTGGACCCTGCCGATGGCGGAGATCGCGCGGATCTGGCGCGCCGGCTGCATCATCCGCTCGACCCTGCTCGACCGCATCGCCTCGGCCTATGACGCGGCGCCGGAGCTGGAGACGCTGGTGCTGGCGCCTAAGCTGACGCCGCTGTTCGAGGGCGCGGCCGACACGCTGCCGCAGGTGGTGGCCGAGGCGTTCCGCCACGGCCATGCGGTGCCGGCCCTCTCGGCCGCGACCTCGCGCTGGCTGGCGCTGCGCCAGCCCCGCTCGACCGCCGACCTGATCCAGGGCCAGCGCGACTTCTTCGGCGCCCACGGCTTCGGCCGCATCGACGCGGAGGGCCAGCACCACGGGCCGTGGGGCCAGGGCGGGTGATCGGTTAGGGGTTTTTGTGGGGCTTGGGCCTCCCGCCGGTGGCGGGAGGCCTGTAGATGGTGCGTGGCTACAGCGCATCAGTAACTATTGCCCGTACCTTCTATAAATTTTCGGCAAAATTCGCTTCCCCGTCTCTCAAGCTCTCGATTTAGAGAACCCCAACGGACGCAAACAAGTCATCTAGTTGTGGATTTGTGGTTAAAAGCTTTAAGCGTTTCTGAACAGCAGATGAATTAATCTCCAACCGCACGTACCTCTCATCGCCCGCAGGAGATGGTATCTTACGGATCATTTGGATACGCCCGAATAGATGACCATGCTTTTCTGCAAAATGAGCCAATCCTGTAGCTTTTTCGCAATTATCACCGAGACTTGGATCGTGAGGCTCGAGAACATCTACCGCAAACCCCTTGACGGTCTGACGTATTATCAACAGGTCCGGATACATGGAGCGAGGCTGCCCGCCGCTTGTGTAAGGGATCTCAAGAGACCAAGCTTTCCGATCCACGTTCCTAAACCAGCCGACCACATCGTCCTTGGCGAGTTCGATAGCTAAAATTTCGCTTTCCCAAGTGCCTAATTCAGCCCGGAACTTTCCATCCTCCTCCACGAATATATGACGGTCATATGAAGAGGCTTCAGCAGAGCGGCGAAAGTCAATAGTATCAGGAAGCCGTAACTGAATCTCACTAGGTTTGGCTGTCGCAACCCTAAGATGCTCATAATGACTTCGACGCTGCTCTCGAAGTTTCATAATCGCAGCCTTGTGCTCATCAAAAAGAGCATCAAAGGCAACTCCCGCTTTAGACTCAATAGAAGACATTGCGTAATGATCGCGACTTACTACTACCACTTCTGCTTTTATATCTTCAGCCACCCGATCCGCATGCATTTGCCAATAAGCCATATGCAAGCCATTGCTTAAGATTCGCCCAGCTGTTTCGAAGAAATGATCAATATCTATCGCCGCCACGGGAACCCTATAAACAATCGACTCCTCCGCGACTTTGCCACCCATGCCGATATAGTCCACGGCCAATGTGGACATATTAATGGTGGTAATCCGCAGGATATCAGGCGCCAAAGTACCGGCAGCACTAAGTCTTATGACCTCCTCATTGACCCAGTTGACAATCTGATACTTGGCATTATCCCAGGCGCCCGCGTCGATACCATCCATCGTGAGACCTCGTGCGATGGCTGTGAGCCTCTTTAGATTACTCTGTGACCTGACTGCGTTTACCCGGTAAGTGACAAGCTCATCCAATGCAGCGAACACGTGCTCCAGCCCAGCTTTACGCTGAAGTATTACGAGATCTCGGCTAGACCCCGTCTCAGCTGGGGGTACATTCTCGATGTCGGTCAAGTCGGAAACGACTGAATGAACAGCGCCAGCATCAAAATACGGAAGGAACAAATGCACGTCATTAAGTTCAGCATCTTTTTGGACGCGACGAGCAAGTGGTGTTCGCACCATACGGCCGAGAAGCTGAGCGATATAAGTGTGATCCTCTGCTCGGCGAAAAGACATCATTACCTCAGCTCGCGGACAATCCCATCCCGTCGACAAACTAGTCTTAAAGAAGACAATCCCAATAGACTGGTCGTCCTCAATTCTAGATGCATCGATACGCCGGATAACTCGGGCGCCGATCTCTATGTCACCAATTTCGTGAAGCGCATGGGCGAGTTCCCCCCCTTTTAGCGTCCGACCAATAGCGCCTTCAATTGCCCCGATGGCGTCCGCTAGGCTCGTCCTAGTTAGCTGGTTCGCGGTCCCATTCTCAATTTGAACAACTAGAATGGGTCGTACAGGCGCTTCTTCTTCCGCCTCACAGTATGCGGCCCAGCTTGCAGAGAGGGACGCCCAGCGCACCGCAGCCTCCCCGAGTAATGACATCTCCGCGTTTGTCCGGCCTTCGGGATAATGAATTAAAATTCGATCCTTTAGGAGCCCAGATAAACGCACCGCTTCAGTTGGTATCACAACTCTGTGCACTGTATGTGGAGCATGCTCCAACAACTCCATAAAACGTCGCGGAGTAGCCGAAACGCCGACAACAAGTGGCATTTTGACTAAGCCGCTTTCAGCGTGACCCAATAAAAATCGCTGCATTAGTGTCCGAGCTTCTGCGGCAAGAGGTGCCGTCGCCATTCCACGATGAGCTTCATCAATGACGACGTAAAATTTCCCTGGAATAGTGACCGCGGTATTCGAAAGCGTGCTCCAAATAGAATATTTGCGATTATCCCCGGTTCTAGTCAAGAGTTTATCCGAACCAAGTTTTTGTATATTAATAAAATATATATTTTCTCCATCGAGTAGATCGGCGTCAAAATCCGATCC
>NZ_JBYRFX010000152.1:0-3307 GCF_057815775.1 Inquilinus sp. | reverse complement strand
TGGACGTGACGATGTGGATGATCGAGGCGGGGTCGGAGATCCAGAAGCCGTCGAAGCTGTCCGGCAGGGGCTCGATCTCGTCGCGACGGGCGACACCGGCCGCAGCGAAATGCTCGGCCGCCGCCGGCACATCCTCGGCCACGACCTCCAGCCACAGCTCGGCTTGGCTCATGCTCTCGACCCGGTCGATCCAAAGCTGGTTGGCACCGAATTCGAAGCCGATGGCGGGTGGGTGGTTGTCCAGAGGCTTCAGGCCGATCACGTCGCGATAGAACCGCACCGTGGCGTCGTATTGGTGCGGCGGCACCTTCAACGCGATGTTGCGGCCGCCGGCGAAGGTCGTGGCCATGGCATTCCCCCCGATCAGGATTGTTTCGCCGAGACGATGCGGCGTTCGTATTCGACCTCCAGCGGCGTGTGGGTGATGAAGAAGGGCTGCGGCACCCGGCCGTGCAGGTGGTCGACCAGGATGCCCAGATGGGTGTGCCAGCCGCCGGCGGCGCTCGCCATCTTCTCTGTCCCGATGCGGCGATGGGTCAGCACCAGCAACACGTCTTCGCCCTGCGGCGTCAGCTCGAAGGTCACCTCCGATTCCTCGCCGGGCGGCCCGGGCCAGCTGTGGCTCAGCAGCCGTGGCGGTTCCCAGCGTGTCACCCGGGCGGTGGAGTTGGCGCCCTTCTCCAGCGACTTGTACTTGGCCGGGATCTCGTCCGGCAGCGGCGACAGGTCGGAATGGAGGAAATGCAGCTCCACCTGGCCGCCGGCCCGCGGTTCGACGGCGCCGGTCGCCAGCCAGGTGCCGCGCTTGTCCGATTCCGTCAGATAGGCCCAGACCCGCTCGATCGGGCCGGGCAGCCGCCGCTCGAACCGGACCGTGCCGGGGGCGGTGATGGTGCCGTAATCGCTCATGGCGTTTCTCCTGCGTCCGTGGGGATCCCGCGCAATTGCCGCTCCAGCTCGTCCAGCCGGCCGGCCCAGAAGCGGCGGATGTGCCGCAGCCACTCGTCCAACGCGCCGAAGCCGTTGGGGTCGAGCGCGTAGATGCGCCGCTGCGCGTCGGCGCGGACGGTGACCAGCCCAGCCTCCCGCAGCACCTTGAGGTGCTGGGAGATCGCCGGCCCGCTCATCGCGAACTGCCCGGCGATGTCGCCGGCCGCGCGTTCGCCCGCCGCCAGCATCTCGACGATCTGGAGCCGGGTGGGATCTGCAAGGGCGGCGAAGGCAAGCATGGTGGCTTTATGAAGCAAAAACTTAAATAAGTAAATACTTAAATTAATTGCGCTCCCATACCGTCATTGCGAGCGTAGCGAAGCAATCCTTGCAGCAGCTTGAACGGGCCGATGGATTGCTTCGTCGGCTTCGCCTCCTCGCAATGACGGTGATGGCGGTCGGGGCCCCTATTTGAAGTCGCGGCTGCGCAGGGTCACCCGGTGGCCACGCCCGGCCTCGGCGCGTGGGCGGCCCTGATGGGCGGGGTCGAGCACCACTTGGTCGGTGCCGCGGGCCAGGACCGGCAGCTGGTCGGTCCAGTCGACGAAGCGTTCGACCACGACATGGATCACCATGTGCTCGCCCTCGCCCACCTTCTGCACCCGGCCCTCGCAGGCCAGCAGGCGCCCGGCATAGACGGCGCGGCGGTACTTCTCCGACACATCGGCCCAGACCACCAGGTTGGCGGCGCCGCTCTCATCCTCGATGGTGACGAAGATCGTGCCCTTGGCGGTCTGCGGCCGCTGGCGGAACAGCACGATGCCGGCCAGGCGGATTCGGGCGCTGTCCCGGGTGGTGTCGTCGCGCAGGCTGCGGGTCGGGACGATGCCCAGCCGCGCCAACGACGGGCGCAGCAGGGCCAGCGGATGGCGGGTCAGCGACAGGCCGGTTGTGGCGTAATCCTCCAGCACCTCCAGCCCGGGCGGCAAAGGCGGCAGCACCGCCTGCGGCTCCTCGAACAGCGCCAGCTGGGCCGGCCGGGCGGGGAACAGCGGCAGGGCCTCGCCCGCGATGCCGGCCACCGCCCACAGCCCCTGCTGCCGGTCCAGCCCCATCGAGCCGAAGGCGGCGGCCTCGGCCAGCCGGTTCAGGGCGCGGGCGGAGACGCCGGCGCGGCGGGCGAGATCGGCCGGCGAGGCATAGCCGGCCTCCCGGTGCTGTACGATCTCGCCGCCCTCGGCGTCGCTCAGCCCCTTCACCAGGCGCAGGCCAAGCCGCAGGGCATGGTCGCGGCCGCCGGTCGGCTCCAGCGTGCAGTCCCAGTCGCTGCGGTTGACGTCGACCGGGCGGATCTCGACGCCATGCTCGCGCGCATCACGGATGAGCTGGGCGGGCAAGTAGAAGCCCATGGGCTGGGAGTTGATCAGGGCGCAGCAGAACACCTCGGGATAATAATGCTTCACCCAGGCGCTCTCATAGACCAGCAGCGCGAAGGAGGCGGCATGCGCCTCCGGGAAGCCATAGCTGCCGAAGCCCTTGATCTGGCTGAAGCAGCGTTCGGCGAAATCGCGCTCATAGGCGTTGGCGACCATGCCTTCGACGAAGCGGGTCTCGTATTTGTGTATAGAACCCTCGCTCTTGAACGTCGCCATCGCCCGCCGCAGGTTGTCGGCCTCGGCCGGGCTGAATTTGGCGGCGACGATGGCCAGCTTCATGCCCTGTTCCTGGAACAGCGGCACGCCCAGGGTCTTCTCCAGGACCTCCTTGAGTTCGTCCTTCGGGTAGGTCACCGGCTCGATCTTGTCGCGGCGGCGCAGATAGGGATGGACCATGTCGCCCTGGATCGGGCCGGGGCGCACGATCGCCACCTCGATCACCAGGTCGTAATAATTCTGTGGCTTCAGTCGCGGCAGCATCGATTGCTGGGCCCGGGATTCAACCTGGAACACGCCGATGGAATCGGCGCGGCTCAACATCTCGTAGACCTCCGGGTCCTCCCGCGGCGTCATGCCGAGGGCCAGCGGCTCCGGATACCGCTCCGGATAGTGCCGGTTCATCAGGTCGAAGCAGCGCTTGAGTGCGCTGAGCATGCCGAGCGCCAGCACGTCGACCTTGAGCATGCCGACCGCGTCGAGGTCGTCTTTATCCCAACAGATGACAGTACGGTCCGGCATCGCCGCATTCTCGATCGGCACCATCTCGTCCAGCCGCTTGCGGGCGAAGACGAAGCCGCCGGTGTGCTGGCTGAGGTGTCGGGGAAAGCCCATCAGCTCGCAGCTCAACGTCAGTGCCAGGCGCAGCCGGGGGTCGGCGGGGTCCAGCCCGGCCTCACGCACCTGGTCCTCGTCGATGCCACTCATGCTCCAGCCCCAGACCG
>NZ_JBYRFX010000151.1:0-7945 GCF_057815775.1 Inquilinus sp. | reverse complement strand
GACCAGCAGCGCGCCATCGACGAGGTGCTGGACGACATGCAGTCCGGCCGGCCGATGGACCGGCTGGTCTGCGGCGATGTCGGCTTCGGCAAGACCGAAGTGGCGCTGCGCGCCGCCTTCGCCGCCGCCGCCAACGGCGTCCAGGTCGCGGTGGTGGTGCCGACGACCTTGCTGGCCCGCCAGCATTTCCGCACCTTCTCCGAACGTTTCAAAGGCCTGCCGCTGCGCGTCGCCCAGCTGTCGCGCATGGTCACGCCGAAGGAGGCGAAGCTGGTGCGGGATGAGCTGGCGGCCGGCACCATGGACATCGTGGTCGGCACCCATGCCATCCTGTCGAAGCAGGTGTCGTTCAAGAATCTCGGCCTCGTCATCGTCGATGAGGAGCAGCATTTCGGGGTGAAGCAGAAGGAGAAGCTGAAGGCGCTGCGCGAAGACGTGCATGTGCTGACGCTGACCGCGACGCCGATCCCGCGCACGCTGCAGATGTCGCTGTCGGGCGTGCGCGAGCTGTCGCTGATCACGACGCCGCCGATCGACCGGCTGGCGGTGCGCACCTTCGTGCTGCCCTTCGACCCCGTGATCATCCGCGAGGCGGTGCTGCGCGAGCATTTCCGCGGCGGCCAGACCTACTATGTCTGCCCGCGGGTCGAAGATCTGGGCGAAGCGCACCGCACCCTGCAGGAGCTGGTGCCGGAGGTTAAGATCGCCGTCGCCCATGGCCAGATGGCGGCGACCCAGCTGGAAGAGGTGATGAGCGCCTTCTACGACGGCCAGTTCGATGTGCTGCTGGCGACGGCGATCGTCGAATCCGGCCTGGACGTGCCGTCGGCCAACACCATGGTGATTCATCGGGCCGACCTGTTCGGCCTGGCCCAGCTGTACCAGCTGCGCGGCCGCATCGGCCGGTCGAAGCTGCGCGGCTATGCCTACCTCACCTATGGCCCGCGCAAGGCGCTGAGCAAGACGGCGCAGCAGCGGCTGCATGTGATCGAGACGCTGGACACGCTGGGCGCCGGCTTCACCCTGGCCAGCCACGACATGGACATCCGCGGCGCCGGCAATTTGCTGGGCGAGGAGCAGTCGGGCCACATCCGCGAGGTCGGGGCCGAGCTGTACCAGCAGATGCTGGACGAGGCGGTGCGGGCCGCCCGCGCCGGCGTCAGCGCGGTGGAGGACCTGGCCGACAGCTGGACGCCGCAGATCAATCTCGGCGTGCCCGTGCTGATCCCGGAGGTCTATGTCGCCGACCTGCAGATCCGGCTCGACCTCTACCGCCGGATCTCGGCCCTCGAAGGCCAGGCCGAGCTGGATGGCTTCGCCGCCGAGCTGATCGACCGCTTCGGCGCGCTGCCGGAGGAGGTCGAGAACCTGCTGGAGCTGGTGGCGATCAAGCGGCTGTGCCGCATCGCCGGGGTGGAACGGCTGGATGCCGGGCCGAAGGGCGCCGTGGTCGGCTTCCGCGACAACCAGTTCGCCAAGCCGGACAAGTTGATCGGCTTCATCCAGCGCATCGCCGGGGCGATCAAGGTCCGGCCCGACCAGAAGCTGGTCTATGCCCGCGGCTGGGAAACCCCGCAGGACCGCGTCACCGGCGCTCGGAAACTGGTGCAGCGCCTGGCGGATCTGGCGGGGTAGGGGGCTCAGCATGGCGGACGGGAACGACATTCACGGCTGGGATCTTGACCGCTTGCGCGCTGCAGCGGAGGCCGGTTTCAAAGATATCCGTGAGGGACGGTATCGCGAGATCAGCGAAGACGAGCTGGAAGCCTATATCGCCGATCTCGGACGACAGGCGTCAGCGCGAGTACGGGGCACAAACCGCAGCGATAATTAGGTTTTTATTGTCATTGCCCGGCTTGACCGGGCAATCCAGGGGCCATCGAGAGCCGTTCTGGCCGCCCCTGGATGCCACGGTCAAGCCGTGGCATGACAATGGAAGGTGGCGTACAGCCAATCTTCCCTCGAAAATCGGGCATCCGCAGATTAAGTCCGCTACGCGGCGGCTAAGCCCGCTCCGACAGCGGCGCCGACACGGCGTGTTCTCGGGCGAGGTCCAGCAGCGGCAGGAAGGCGCTCGGCTCCTGGGCGCCTGATACAGCGTAGCGGCCGTCGAAGACGAAGCAGGGCACGGCCTGGATGCCGAGCTGGCGGGCCCGCAGGTCGGCGGCCTGGATCTCGGCGATGCCCATCTCGCTGGCCAGGACGCCGCCCACCCGCTTGCGGTCGAAGCCCATCTCGACGGCGATCTCGACCAGCGTCGCGCGGTCGCCGACGTCAAGCCCTTGGGCAAAATAGGCGTGGAACAGCGCATCGACCATACGATCGGCCTCGCCCAGCTCGCCGGCATGGCGGATCAGGCGGTGCGCCTCGACCGTGTTCGGGGTCCGGCGGATGATGCCCTGGTTCATCGGCAGGCCTTCCTTGCCCGCCGCCTCGGCCACCACGGTGTTGATCTGCCGCATCCGCTCGCGCCCGCCGAACTTGGCGATCATGTAGCTCTGTCGGTCCACGCCCAGCTTCGGCATCTCCGGATTCAGCTGGAAGGGCTGCCAGCGGATCTCAAGGCCGGGCAGCGGCCGCTGGGCGAGCGCGCGCGCCAGCCGGTGCTTGCCGATATAGCACCAGGGACACACCACATCGAAGAAGACGTCGATCCGCATTCACACACTATCCCGCGCCGGGCCGTCTTTGGGAATGGGATTGGTCTCCGGGTCATCCGGCACTGTCTCAGGCTTGCCGTCGCGATCGGCGATCTGGTCGGCCATCAGGCCCAGGGCCAGGGCATTGCGCTCGGCCTCCTGCGCCTGGCGGGCCGTCTTCGCCCGCCGATCCTGCCGGCGTCCATCGGCCTCGACCGCCCGGGCTATCCGGTCCGGGTCGCGCTTGCCGCCGCCGCGATTCTTCCATCCGGGCATGATCGCTGCTCAGGCCTTCTTGCCCTTCACCTTGGGCACGCCGACCCGGGTCTTCAGGATCTGCCGGGCGGCGCGGTATTCGGTGCGGAACCGCAGCAGCTGGCCGCATAGGAAGGCGATGCGCCGCTTCAGCAGCTGGTCGGGTGAGGCCTCGCCGCCCAGGATGCGGCCGTCGGCGCCGGTGACGAAGTCGCGGATCGCTGCCTCGACGCCCGACGGTTCCAGGTTGTGCGCCAGGCGGTTGCGCAGCCGGTTCAGCTTCTCCGCCGCATCCAGGATGTTGTCGAGCGTCTCGTTCTTGATCAGCGCCCGCAGGAACTGCGTCTTGATGAAAAAATTGATCTGCAGCCCGTCGAGCGCGGCCGGGTTCGCCAGCATCTCGTGCAGCAGGTTGTTGATCTCCTCCTCCAGCAGCAGATGGCCCTTCAGGATGATCAGGGTGGTGTCGTCCGTCCGCGGAAAGTGGCGGAGGAAGCTGAGCAGCGAATCCTGGAGGTCCATGGCAACCGTGTGGCCGGAGCAAGATCCTATCATCCGGGGGGCGGCGGCCGCTGGCAAGGGCGGCGATGCCGCGGTGGCCGGTGCCCTGGGGACGGTGTGTGTCGCCGCCTCCGCAGTCGGGGTCGGTTCCAGGCTAGCGACCGGACCCGCCATCCCGGCTAAATGTAACCCGTGGCAAGTCAGCAGTGCAGCCGGCGATCGAGGACCTCATGGCGAATGACGATATCGACCTCAATGCGCTGAACGACGAGGAACTCGTCGAGCAGATGTGGGACGACCTCTATGACGGCCTCGCCGACGAGATCGTCGAGAGCGTCAATATCCTGCTGGCCCGCAAGTGGACGCCCTATGACGTGCTGACCAAGGCCCTGGTCGAGGGCATGCGCATCGTCGGCGTCGATTTCCGCGACGGCATCCTGTTCGTGCCCGAGGTGCTGCTGGCCGCCAACGCCATGAAGCGGGGCATGTTCATCCTGCGGCCGCTGCTGGCCGAGACCGGCGCGCCCAAGGTCGGCAAGATGGTGATCGGCACGGTCAAGGGCGACATCCACGACATCGGCAAGAACCTGGTGTCGATGATGATGGAAGGCGCCGGCTTCGAGGTCATCGACCTCGGCATCAACAACCCGGTCGAGAACTACCTGAAGGCGATCGAGGAGCACCAGCCCGACATCGTCGGCATGTCCGCCCTGTTGACGACCACCATGCCCTACATTAAGGTCGTCATCGACACCTTGAAGGAGCAGGGGATCCGCGACGACTATGTGGTGCTCGTCGGCGGTGCGCCCCTGAACGAAGAATTCGCACGGGAAATCGGCGCCGACGCCTATTGCCGCGACGCGGCGGTGGCGGTGGAGACGGCCAAGGACTTCATGCGGCGCAAGCACAACCAGGCGAAGGCCGTGGCGGGCTGACGCCCGAGCGGTTTGGCCAGGAACGCTTCGGGGCGGCCGGGGTCGCCCCCGGCCCGGGCCGCACCCTGCTGATCGCCTGCGGTGCCCTGGCGCGCGAGACGCTGGCCGTGATCCGCGCCAACGGCATCGCCGACCGCGTTGCCGTCACCTGCCTGCCTGCCATCCTGCACAACCGGCCCGAGCGCATCCCCGACCGGCTGCGCCGGCGCATCCGCACCGCCCGCGCCCTGGGCTGGACCCAGATCCGTGTCGCCTATGCCGATTGCGGCACCGGCGGCGGCATCGACCGGGTGCTGGCTGAGGAGGGGGTGGAGCGGATCGGCGGCCCGCATTGCTATTCCTTCTTCGCCGGCGCGGCCGATTTCGACCGGCTGATGGAGGAGGACCCGGGATCTTTCTTCCTGACCGACTTCCTGGCCCGCCACTTCCAGGTCCTGGTGATCGAAGGCATGGGCCTCGACCGCCATCCCGAATTGCTGCCGATGTTCTTCGGCAATTACCGGCGCGTGATCTACCTCGCCCAGACCGAGGATCCGGCGCTGCAGACGCAAGCGCGGGCCGCGGCGCAGCGGCTGGGGCTGGCCTATGAATACCGCTTCACCGGCTATGGCGAATTCGCGGGGTTCGTGACCGCCGCTGTCTGATCAACCAGCAATCGAGAAGTCTCATGGCGCAGCTCATCATCGTCTCCTGGCGCGACATCCCCAGCCAGGTCACCGCCAAGGCCGGCCGGCGCGACCAGGCCAAGGTGCTGCTGTCGCAGCGCTTCCAGGACGCCATCGACCGCGCCGCCATGCGCGGCAAGGCCCGCGACGCCGACGCCTATCTCGAGGAATGGAAGAAATCCGAACCGGTCGAGTGCGGCGACGACCTGCAGGCCGAGGCCGACGCGGCGGCGGCGCGGATCGAGGCGGACTACGACGACGCCCGGCTGCGCGCCCTGGTCGAGAGCGGCGGGACCGCGGGCTGAGGTCCCCTGACGCGCTTGTGGCAGGCGATGCCGCTGCAAGACGATCCCCGGCCCGCCATTCCGCCTAGCGTCGATCTATCGAACCTCCAGGCAAGGCGGTCACGGCATGACGGACACGGTGATAAGCTCGGCGACCAGAGAACTCGCCATCGGCTTCGAACGGCCCTTCGTCATCATCGGGGAACGGATCAACCCGACCGGCCGCAAGATCCTGGCCGAGGAGATGAAGGCCGGCGACTACAGCCGGGTCCAGTCCGACGCCCTGGCCCAGGTCGCCGCCGGCGCCCAGATGCTGGACGTCAATGCCGGCATCCCGCTGGCGGATGAGCCGCGCATCCTGGCCGAATGCATCCAGCTGGTGCAGTCGATCACCGACGTGCCGCTGTCGATCGACAGCTCGATCGTCGCCGCGCTCGAGGCCGGGCTGGCCGTCTACAAGGGCAAGCCCCTGGTCAATTCCGTCACCGGCGAGGATGAGCGGCTCGAGACCGTGCTGCCGCTGGTGAAGAAATACGGCGCCGCCGTCGTCGCCCTCTCCAACGATGAGACCGGCATCTCCGAGGATCCGGACGTCCGCTTCGCCGTCGCCAAGAAGATCGTCGAGCGGGCGCGCGACCACGGCATCTCCTACGCCGATATCGTCGTCGACCCGCTGGTGATGCCGATCGGCGCCATCAACACTGCCGGGCGGCAGGTGTTCGCGCTGGTCCGCCGGCTGCGTGAGGAGCTGAAGGTCAACACCACCTGCGGCGCTTCCAATGTCAGCTTCGGCATGCCGAACCGCCACGGGCTGAACGCGGCCTTCCTGACCATGGCGATCGGCGCGGGCATGACTTCGGCCATCACCAACCCGCTGCATGCCGAAAGCCTGCAGGCGGTGCTGGGCGCCGACACGATGATGGGGCACGACCCGCATTGCGCCCGCTGGATCCGCCAGTATCGTGAGCCCGCGCCCGAGGGCGCCGAGGCCGGCGGCGCGCGCGGCGGCCGGGAAGGGCGCCGGCGGCGGGCGCAGTGATGTGACGGGCGGCGTCTCGGCCGGGGCACCGCAGGGATAGCAGGTTTGGCGATGAACATGATCGATGCAGCGCAGCCGGGCCAGGACGCGACGCAGACGGCGCTGGTCGTCTTCACGCCCTCCGGCCGGCGGGGCCGTTTCACGCTGGGCACGCCGCTGCTGCAGGCGGCGCGGTCGCTCGGTGTCGATGTCGACAGCGTCTGCGGCGGCCGGTCGATCTGCGGCCGCTGCCAGGTCGAGATCGGCGACGGCCAGTTCGCCAAGCACGGCATCGAATCCCGCGCCGGCCATGCCTCCGAGGCCGGGGCGGCCGAGCTGCGCTACGCCGAGAAGCGCGGGCTGAAGCCCGGCCGGCGGCTGTCCTGCCAGACCCTGATCCAGGGCGACCTGGTGGTCGACGTGCCGGCCGAAAGCCAGGTGCACAAGCAGGTCGTCCGCAAGGATGCCGAGCACCGCATCATCGAGGTCGATCCCGCGGTCAAGCTGTACTACGTCGAGGTGCGCGAGCCCGACATGCACGACCCCTCCGGCGACCTGCGCCGGCTTGAGGAGGCGCTGGCGGAGCAATGGGGCATCACCGGCCTGGATTGCGACCTGCGGGTGGTGCAGCGGCTGCAGAAGGCTCTGCGCGGCCCGGGCGCCCAGGGGAATGGCGAGGGCGCCTGGACCTGCACCGTGGCGGTGCGCGAACAGCGGGTGAAGCGCCTGCTCGCCGTCTGGCCTGGCTTCCGCGACAAGATCTACGGCCTGGCCTACGACATCGGCTCGACCACCATCGCCTGCCACCTCTGCGACATCGAGACCGGCGAGGTCGTCGCCTCCGGTGGCGCCATGAACCCGCAGATCCGCTTCGGCGAGGATCTGATGAGCCGGGTCAGCTACATCATGATGAACCCCGGCGGCGACAAGGCGCTGACCGAATCGGTGCGCGGCGCGCTGAACGACCTGGCCGCCAACGTCACCGCACAGGTGGGGCTGGAGGTCGAGGACGTGCTGGAGGTGACGCTGGTCGGCAACCCGATCATGCATCACCTGGTGCTGGGCATCGACCCGATCGAGCTGGGCGGCGCGCCCTTCGCCCTGGCCACCGACCAGGCGATCAACATCTGGGCGACCGAGATCGACCTGAAGGTCCACCCCAACGCCCGGGTCTATGTGCTGCCCTGCATCGCCGGCCATGTCGGCGCCGACACCGCCGCGGTGATCCTGTCGGAAGAACCGCACAAATCCGACGACCTGCGACTGATCGTCGATGTCGGCACCAATGCCGAGATCGTGCTGGGCAACAAGCACCGGCTGCTGGCCTGCTCCAGCCCGACCGGCCCGGCCTTCGAAGGCGCGTAGATCTCCTCCGGCCAGCGCGCGGCGCCGGGCGCAATCGAGCGGGTGCGGATCGACCGCGAGACGCTGGAGCCGCGCTTCCGCGTCATCGGCAGCGACCTGTGGTCGGACGGTGAGGGCTTCGCCGAGGCGGTGCGCCGCACCGGCGTCACCGGCATCTGCGGCTCCGGCATCATCGAGGTGCTGGCCGAGATGTTCCTGGCCGGGCTCATCACCCAGGACGGCGTGATCGACGGCAGCATGGCGGTGCGCAGCGAGCGGGTGGTGCCGGACGGGCGCACCTTCA
>NZ_JBYRFX010000150.1:0-6085 GCF_057815775.1 Inquilinus sp. | reverse complement strand
TCGTCCGGCACGTCCTGGCGCGCCAGATCGGCGAGCGCCTGTGCGGCGGCGACCTTCATCTCGTCATTGATGGTCGTGGCGCGCACGTCGAGCGCGCCGCGGAAGATATAGGGGAAGCCGAGAACGTTGTTGACCTGGTTCGGATAATCCGACCGGCCGGTCGCCATGATCGCGTCGGTGCGGATTTCGGCGACTTCCTCCGGCGTGATCTCCGGGTCGGGATTGGCCATGGCGAAAATGATCGGATTCTTGGCCATGGACTGGATCATCGCGGTGGTGAAGGCGCCGCGCGCGGACAGGCCGAAGACGATGTCGGCGCCGTCCATGGCATCAGTCAGCGTGCGCGCGTCGGTCTTGGCGGCGTGCGCAGACTTCCACTGGTTCATGCCCTCGGTGCGGCCCTGGTAGACCACGCCCTTGGTGTCGCAGAGGATGACGTTTTCCGGCGCAAAGCCCATCGCCTTGACCAGCTCGATGCAGGCGATGCCGGCCGAGCCGGCGCCGTTGCAGACGAGCTTGGCGGTCTTGATGTCGCGGCCGGTCAGATGCAGCGCGTTGATGACGCCGGCCAGCGCGATGATCGCGGTGCCGTGCTGGTCGTCATGGAAGACCGGGATGTCCATCATCTCGCGCAGCCGCTGCTCGATGATGAAGCAGTCCGGCGCCTTGATGTCCTCGAGGTTGATGCCGCCGAAGGACGGGCCGAGGAAGCGCACGCAGTTGACGAACTCATCGACGTCGCGGGTGTCGACCTCGAGGTCGATGCCGTCGACATCGGCGAATCGCTTGAACAGGACGGCCTTGCCCTCCATCACCGGCTTGCTGGCCAGCGCGCCGAGGTCGCCGAGGCCGAGCACCGCGGTGCCGTTGGAGATCACGGCGACGATGTTGCCCTTGGCCGTGTAGTCGTAGGCCGTGGCCGGATCGGCATGGATCCGCAGGCAGGGCGCCGCCACGCCGGGGGAATAGGCCAGCGACAGGTCACGCTGGGTGGTCAGCGGCTTTGTCGCGCTGATCTCCAGCTTGCCGGGGCGGCCCTGGGCATGGAAGGCGAGGGCATCGTCGTCGAGCGAAGGATTGGTCATGATGTCCGGCGGCGCAGCGGGGAAGCGGGCCGAGTACTGGACCTTCGCCGGCGGGGACCGTCAAGCCCTCACGACTGTGGCTGTGTTGCAACGCTGCGCTCTCTTTACGCGATGCCACCAAAACGCTGCTTGCGCAGCGCAGCGGCAATCCCGTATCTCTCCATCCTACTCCAATTCCAGGGAGGATTGTGCAATGACCAATGTTCATCTCTACCGCGGCTTTGCCGCCTGAACGTCTGCACGATCAGATCTCGTCGCTCCACGACCTGATAGCTTCCCTGCACTGACCTGATCGCTGTCGACGCCGCCGGACGGACCCCAACGGGCCGGTTCCGACGCCTCCGCATCCGATCTTCGGCCTTCAACCTCCTACACCATTCCGTCCTGCAGTCCGCAGGGCGGTTTCGCCCCGTCCGACCCCATGGGTCCGACCTTCATCGGTCCGACTCCTGTCGGCCGGACGGTTCATCAACCTCCAGATTCCTTGGAGATCATCATGTTCGTTTCGAACGAGAAGCGTGGCTTCCGTCCGTCCCTGTCGCTCATCGTCGTCGCGTTTGCGGAGCTGGGTCGCGTCCTCGTGACGCCGCGCCGAAAACCCCGCGACACCGATTCGCTGAGCGAATACCTCAAGCGCGACGTCGGGCTACGATCTTGAAACGGGGGCGGGGCGGTGCCTAGGCCCGGATGATTTCGGAAGGGATCGCATGCGATCCCGCCCGAAATCTGAATCCGGTCCTACTTTAACGAGCTAGAGCGCGTTCGCGCTCTAGCGGGCACTGCTCCGCCGCTTCCCGCCGCTAGATCGCGCGCCGTCATCGCGACGGTTTCCGGCCTGCCCGCGTTCATCGCGGCGCGGGCCGGGGGATCTTCGACGCCATATAGGAATATCATCATGTACGCATATCGCGTGCCGCCGCTGCCGGCTGCGCCGGCGGTGCGGCTTGTCCCCATGGTCACGGCGCAGGACCGCGCGGTGTTCGCCTCGCTGCGGGTTGCGCCGGAGCAGGCGAACTTCGTCGCCAGCAATGCGGAGTCGATCGCCGAGGCGGATGCGTCGCCCTGGTACGCGCCGCTGGGCGTCTGCGATGCCAGCCATGGCGGCGTGGTCGGCTTCGTCATGCATGCGCTCGACCCGGAAGGCGGCCATCGCTGGATCTCCCGGCTGATGATCGACGCCCGCTACCAGGGCCGCGGCTTCGGCCGCTCCGCGCTGCGGGCGACGCTGGCCATCCTGGACCGCCTGCCGCGCAATCGGACGGTGCTGCTGGGTGTGGTGCCGGCCAACCTCGCCGCCCGGCGGCTCTATGCCTCCGAAGGCTTCGTCGAGACCGGCGAGATGCTGGGCGAAGACTTGGTGCTGCGCCGCGTCCTGCCGCACTGAGCCGGGGCCGCCTCTTCGGCGGCCCTGGTCTTTCCCGCAACCGCGTTCCCGCTGCTGGTTCCTGCGTGCTAGGGTCCGCCCTTCGCCCCGCCCGATCCCGTCAGTTGCGTGCCGACAGCCTTGCCCGACAGCAGCACCCCCGCGACCGATTCGTCCGTCTCGCCGATGATGGCGCAGTATCTGGAGGCCAAGGCGGCCCATCCTGACTGCCTGCTGTTCTTCCGCATGGGCGATTTCTACGAAATGTTCTTCGACGACGCGGTCAAGGCCGCGGCGGCGCTCGACATCGCTTTGACCAAGCGTGGCCAGCACCAGGGTGGCGACATCCCGATGGCCGGCGTGCCGGCGCACAGCCATGAGGCCTATCTGGCCCGGCTGATCCGCCAGGGCTTCCGGGTGGCGCTGTGCGACCAGATCGAAAGCCCGGAGGAGGCGAGGAAGCGCTCCGGCAAGACCCTGGTGCGGCGCGAGGTGGTGCGCATCGTCACCCCGGGCACCGTGACCGAGGACGGGCTCCTGGAGCCGCGGGCCGCGAATCACCTGGTGGCGCTGGCCGAGGTCGCCGGCACCCTGGCGATCGCTGCGGTCGACATCTCCTCGGGCGACCTGGTGACCGAACCGACCGCGCCCGACCGGCTGGGCGCCGCCTTGGCCCGCTTCGACCCGAGCGAGATCCTGCTGCCCGAACGGGTGCTGCAGAACCCGGCGCTGTTCGAGCTGCTGGGCGACTGGAAGATGCGGCTGACGCCGCAGCCCAGTGCCCGCTTCGACAGCGAGAACGGCCGGCGCCGCCTGCAGGACCTGTTCCATGTCGGCACGCTCGATGCCTTTGGCAGTTTCGAACGGGCGGAGGTGGCGGCCGCCGGTGCCCTGGTCGACTACATCCAGCTGACCCAGAAGGCGCTGCCACGGCTGTCGCCGCCGCGCCGCCTGCCGCAGGGCGCGGTGATGGAGATCGACGTCGCCACCCGCCGCAACCTGGAGCTGACGCGGACCCTGGCCGGCGACCGCAAGGGCAGCCTGCTGGCCGCGATCGACCGCACCGTCACCGGCCCGGGCGCCCGGCTGCTGGCCTCCCAGCTGGCGGCGCCGCTGACCGACCCGGCGGCGATCGGCGACCGGCTGGACGCCGTCCAGGCGCTGGTTGATGACGGACGGCTGCGCGACGACCTGCGCACCCTGCTGCGCGCCTGCCCGGATGCCGAACGGGCGCTGACCCGGCTCGGCCTCGGCCGCGGCGGCCCGCGCGACCTGGCGGCGATCCGCGATGCGCTGCGCCAGGGCACGGCCCTGCGAGAGCGGCTGGGCAGCCCGCCGCGCTTCCTTGGCCTGCCGCCGCTGCTGGCCCGGGCGGCGGAGGAACTGGGCGAACACGATGCGCTGATCGACCGGCTGTCCCGGGCGCTGGCCGAGGAACTGCCGCTCTTGATCCGCGATGGCGGCTTCATCGCCGCGGGCTACCTGCCCGAGCTGGACGAGGTCCGCACCCTGCGCGACGAATCGCGCCGGCTGATCGCGGCCTTGCAGCAGCGCTATGTCGACGAGACCGGGATCTCGGCGCTGAAGATCCGCCACAACAACGTCATCGGCTATCACATCGAGGTTTCGGCCAACCAGGCCGACAAGCTGCTGCAGCCGCCGCATGTCGGCACCTTCATCCATCGCCAGACCATGGCCTCGGCGATGCGCTTCACCACGGTCGAACTCGGCACGCTGGAGCGGTCGATCGGCGAGGCGGCGGACAAGGCGCTGGCGATGGAGCTGCGGCTGTTCGCCGATTTGGTGGGGGAGGTCACCGGCCGGGCCGAGGCCGTCTCCGCCGCGGTCCGTGCGCTCGCCAATTTCGACGTCGCCGCCTCGCAGGCCGAGCTGGCGGCCGAGCGGCGCTATTGCCGGCCGCGGGTCAGCGACGACACCAATTTCCGCATCCGCGGCGGCCGCCACCCGGTGGTCGAGATCGCGCTGGCCGCGGCGCAGGGCGGTCCCTTCGTCGGCAATGATTGCGACCTGTCGGAAGACCGCCGGCTGTGGCTGCTGACCGGCCCGAACATGGCCGGTAAATCCACCTTCCTGCGCCAGAACGCGCTGATCGCCGTCCTGGCCCAGATGGGCGGCTTCGTGCCGGCGGAGGAGGCGGAGATCGGCGTGGTCGACCGGCTGTTCAGCCGGGTCGGCGCGGCGGACGATCTGGCGCGCGGCCATTCCACCTTCATGGTCGAGATGGTGGAGACCGCGGCGATCCTGAACCAGGCCGGCCCGCGGGCGCTGGTCATCCTCGACGAGATCGGGCGCGGCACCGCGACCTTCGACGGCCTGTCGATCGCCTGGGCCTGCGTCGAGCATCTGCACGAGACCACGCGCTGCCGGGCGCTGTTCGCCACCCATTACCATGAGCTGACGGCGCTGCAGGCGCGGCTGGCCCGCTTGGCCTGCCACACCATGCGGGTCAAGGAATGGCAGGGCGACATCGTGTTCCTGCACGAGGTCGCGCCGGGCACCGCCGACCGGTCCTACGGCATCCATGTCGCCCGCTTGGCCGGGTTGCCCGCCGCGGTGGTCGGTCGGGCCGAGGAGGTGCTGGAGGCGCTGGAGCAAGGTAAGCAGGGCCGCAGCGTCGCCCGGCTGGTCGACGACCTGCCGCTGTTCTCGGCGGCGATGGCGCGGCCGACCACGCTGGCGGAGGCGCCGGGCCCGTCCGAGGTCGAAACCGCCCTCTCGGCGCTCGATCCCGATGCGATGACTCCCCGCGAAGCCCTCGAACGGTTGTATGCTCTGAAAGCACTCCTCACCTAACACCATCATGCCCGACGAGACGATTGCCCGACCCGGCCTGCGTGGCCGCCTTCGACGCTTCCTGCCCCAGGCCGCGCCCCCTGCCGTCGTCCCGTCGCCGAGCGCTGTCCGGCTGGGGGCCGAGCAGGTCGCGGCGCCGCTGGATATTGTCGATCCTGCGGCGCTGGAAACGCGCCTGCACGCCGCCATGGCGCTGGACGGCACCCAGGCGCAGCGGGCCGAGATCCTGGCGGCGCTGCGCGAGGCGCTGGCCGCCGGGCGCCTGGTGATCCGCCGCCGCTTCGTCGAGGAAGAGGGCACGGCCGACGCTTGCGTCACCGAATCCGCCTATCTGATGGATGTGCTGATCGAGGCGCTGGCGGCGCTGACGGTGTCGCGGCTGTTCCCGGTGTCGAACCCGACGGTGGGCGAACGCTTCGCCATCGCCGCGATCGGCGGCTACGGCAGGGGCGAGCTGGCGCCGTTCTCCGACATCGACCTCCTGTTCCTGCTGCCCTACAAGCGCAATCCGCGGGTCGAGCAGGTGGTGGAGTACATGCTCTACCTCCTGTGGGATCTCGGGCTGAAGGTCGGCCACGCCGTCCGCTCGGTCGATGAATGCGTGCGCCTGGCGCGCAGCGACACCACGATCTGCACCAGCCTGATGGAAACCCGGCTGCTGTGGGGCGAGCCGACGCTGTACGACACGCTGCGCCGCCGCTTCATCGAGGAGGTGGCGGCCGGCACCGGCGCCGCCTTCACCGAGGCCAAGCTGGGCGAACGCGACACCCGCCACCGCCGCATGGGCGACAGCCGCTATGTGCTGGAGCCAAATGTGAAGGAG
>NZ_JBYRFX010000149.1:0-7877 GCF_057815775.1 Inquilinus sp. | reverse complement strand
CGGCCGCAGGGCCCGCAACCAGGAGGACCGCCATGGCTGATCCGCTCGTCGTCCACCGCGAGACCCGCGTCGCCGCGCCGCCCGCGGCGGTCTTCGCCCTGTTGACCGATCCGCAGCAGATCCTGCGCTGGATGGGCACCGAGGCGCAGACCGAGCCGCATCCCGGCGGGCTCTATCTGGTCAACGTCACCGGCGCCCGCTTCGCCCGCGGCAGCTTCCGCGAGGTGGTGCCGGTGCACCGCCTGTCCTACAGCTTCGGCTGGGACGGCAGCACGGTGGTGCCGCCGGGGTCGAGCCTGGTCGAGATCGACCTGATCGAGCAGCCGCCCGACGGCACGCTGCTGCGCATGACCCACAGCGGCCTGCCCGATGAAGGCCAATGCGCCGGCCATGCCGAAGGCTGGGCGCATTACATCGACCGGCTGGCCGAACTCGCCGCCGGCCGCGACCCGGGCCCGGACCCCTGGCTCGGCCGGGACTAATCCTCGCTCTTGCGCACCCCCCGGGCCTCGCCGGCCTTGTTGATGTATTGCGCGGCGACCAGCCAGCCCTTCAGCGGCCGCAGCAGCCCCAGGCAGCCGAAGATCAGCATCGGCGCGGTGGTGACCAGATGCACCCAGAAGGGCGGCGAAAAGCGCAGCTCCAGCCAGGCCGCGAAGGCGACGATCGGGAAGCTGACGATCGACATGGCGAAGAAAGCCGGGCCGTCCGCCGGGTCGGCGAAGGAATAGTCCAGGCCGCAGACATCGCAGCTGGGCGCCAGCGTCAGGAACCCGGCGAACAGATGTCCCTTGCCGCAGCGCGGGCAGCGGGCCCGCAGTCCGACCGCAAACGGCTTCAGGGGAGGATAGGCTGCGGGTTGGGCCATGATGTCACCTGCCGGTGGGCCGGTCGGATCATCGACGCGGTCAATTGTATGGTTCCTCCTATCTAGTCTTGCCATACGATTTAGTCAAGCGTATGGTTTTGCGATGAACCGTCGCGGGTTGGCCCATGTCGAAATATCGCTCCATCGTCGCCGATCTGGCCGACCGGATTCGCAGAGGGTCCCTGGCTATCGGGTCCAGGCTGCCGGCGCAGCGACAGCTGGCCGGCGAACTGGGCGTCGACCTGACCACGGTGACGCGCGCATACACTGAGCTAAAGCGTATGGGTCTGGTCGAAGGGCGCAGCGGCAGCGGCAGCTTCGTCCGCGCCCAGCCCGCCGCGGTCCCGGTGGCCACCGCCGCGGCCATCAGCTTCGACCTCGGCATGAACGTGCCGCCGCAGCCGCCGGGGCTCGGCGACCAGATCGCCCAGGGCCTCGCGGCGCTGCTGGCGGCGCCGGGTGCCAACGCCGTCCTGGGCTACCAGCCCAGCGGCGGCATCGCGCCGGACCGTGCCGCCGCTGCCGGCTGGCTGGCGCGGCGGCTGGGGCCGGTGACGGAGGACCGGGTGGTGCTGGCCGCGGGGGCGCAGAGCGCGCTGTTCGCCCTGCTCGACCTGGTGCTGCGCCGCGGCGAAACCCTGGCCTGCGCCGGGCTGACCTATCCGGGCGTCCGGGCCATCGCCACCCATCTCGGCCTGCGCCTGGCCGGGCTGGCGCATGACGGCGACGGCATCGACCCGCAGGCCTTCGAGGATCTGTGCCGCACGGCGCCGCCCCGGGCGCTGTATGTGGTGCCGACCATCGCCAGCCCGACCGCGGCGACGATGCCCCTGGCGCGCCGGCATGCCATCGTGGCCATTGCCCGCCGCCATGGCGTCATCCTCATCGAGGACGATGCCTATGGCGCGCTGCCCGAGACGCCGCCGACAGCCTTTGCTGCCCTGGCACCCGAGCTGGCCTGGCATGTCGCGTCGCTGTCGAAATGCGCGACGCCGGCACTGCGCATCGCCTATGTCGCCGCCCCCGACTCGCGCCGGGCGCTGCAGCTGACCGCCGGGCTGCGGGCGACCAGCCTGATGGCGTCGCCCTTGCTGGCGGCGCTGGCGACGCGCTGGATCGGCGACGGCACGCTCGACGGGTTGACGGCGGCGATCCGGGCGGAGAACCGGGCCCGCCAGCGCCTCGCCGCCGACCTGCTGCCGGACGCCGCGATCACGGCGCAGCCGGACGGCAACCATCTCTGGCTTACCTTGCCCACCGGCTGGACCGCTGCCGCCTTTGCCGCGGCCGCCTGGGAATCCGGGCTGCTGGTGGTGCCGGCCGACGTCTTCGACGTCACCGGGGCGCCGCCGGAAGCGGTGCGGCTGTCGCTCGGCGGCGTGCCCGACCGCGCCGACCTTGAACGGGCGCTATCGCGCCTCGCCGACCTGCTGAACTGGCCGGGGGCACCGGTCGCGGCAATCGTCTAGGGCGCGGACCCTTCGGGCAAGGGGGAATAGGCGTCGGGTGTGAGCGCCCGGCGCATGCGCGTCGTCGCAAACTCGGCGAACACACGCAGCTTCGGCAGGGACTGGCTTCGGCTCGGGTAGTAGAGATACAGGCCGGGTACCTCTCTCCCGAACTGCTGCAGGACGACCTCGAGTGTGCCCTGCTCGATATATTTCGAGACGAGTGAGCGCACCGTGTACAGCAGCCCGACGCCCCGCAGGGCTGCGCGGATGCAGGATTCCGCGTCGTTCAGAACGAGGGGGCCGTCGATGCCGACGCGCAACGTCCGGCCATCGGCCGAGAAGTCCCAGCTCCGCACGATGCGGCCGTTCCGGCGGATCAGGATCGCCGGCAGGGTCTTGATATCCTCCGGCGTCTTCGGCCGACCGTGTCTGGCGAAGAGGCCGGGCGCGCCGACGACGACATAGCGTTCGGATGGCGTCAGCCAAGTGGAGATCATGTCGACCTCGACGACATGGCCGAGGCGTATGCCGGCGTCGAAGCCCCGGTCCACGATGTCGATCAGGTCGTCCTCGCCGGCCAGTTCCAGCTGCACGTTCGGATACGCCTCGCAGAAGCCGGGCAGCAGGCGGTTGATAAGAAGCGGCAGGCTCGCCCGCGGCGCATTGATCCGCAGATGTCCGCTGGCCTGCCCGCCGATGTCGCGCGCCGCGTCCAGGCCGGCTCGCAGCATCTCCACCGCCGGCCTGGCATGGGCCAGCAGCCGTTCCCCCGCCTCCGTCAGCCCGACGCTGCGCGTCGTGCGCGAGAACAGCGGGGCGCCGACGCGCAACTCCAGGGCCCGCACGCTCTGGCTGATCGCCGAGGGCGTCACACCCAGCTGGCGGGCCGCCGCCCGAAATCCCTTGTGATCCGCGACCGCCAGGAATGTGACCAGGCCGTCCAGCGCCGATCTGTCCATTGTGTAATCCAGCTGTACAGGCCGATCTCATAATCACGAATTGTCAGACAGTAAGAGGCGCCCGATCTTCCGGCAACCAGACATCGTGGAGATGCGGACGTGCCCAAACTTGACGGAAAAGTCGCCCTGATCACCGGCGGCAACAGCGGCATCGGCCTCGCCACCGCCCGGCTCTTCGCAGCCGAAGGTGCCCAGGTCGTGATTACCGGTCGACGCAAGGACGTCCTGGATCAGGCCGTTTCCGACCTCGGGTCGGGGGTGGTGGGCATTGCCGGAGACGTGGCGAACCTGGATGACCTCGACCGCCTCTATGCCGAGATCGATCGGCGCTTCGGCCGCCTCGACATCGTGTTTGCCAATGCGGGTATCCTCACCCTCAATCCGATGGACCAGATCACGCCTGCCCAGTTCGACCGGGAGTTCGCGGTGAATGTCCGCGGCCTGTTCTTCACGGTGCAGAAGGCGCTGCCGCTGATGACGGAAGGCGGCTCGATCATCCTGACCTCGTCGATCGCGCATTTCACCGGCTTGCCGAACTTCTCGCTCTACGGCGGGGCCAAGGCCGCGGTGCGGGCCTTCGCCCGCGGCTGGACGAGCGAACTGGCGGGCAGGGGAATTCGTGTGAACGTGCTCAGCCCCGGTCCCACATCGACGCCCATGGCCGGCAAGATGGGTGTTCCGCTCGAACGCGTTCTCGCCGCAGCGCCGGAGCGCATCGCCCAGATCCCCCTCGGCCGCTTCGGCGAGCCGGAGGAAACCGCGAAGGCCGCGTTGTTCCTGGCAAGCGGCGACAGCTCCTTCGTCGCCGGCATCGATCTTATCGTCGACGGCGGAATGGGGCAGGTCTGAGGGTCGAAGCCGGGTCAGTCCGCCGCCGGCAACGCCAGCCAGCGGCCTTTCACCTTCTCGTAGCTGTGCGCCGGCATCGGCGTGAAGCGGGCGCCGTCCCAGCGCCGCGGCTCCAGGGTCAGGCGGTTGCCGTCGACCAGGATGCGGTTGTAGGCGTTGGGTTCGTCGCGCAGCCGGGTCGAGGTCGCGGTGGCGGCCTGCGCCACCAGGATCGGGCGGCGCACCCGGCCGTGATGCGCCGTGACCTCGCCGGTGAAGCCCTTGTGCAGGTGCCCGGTCAGGATCAGGTCGACCCCGGCGGCGGCGAAGAAGCGCAGCGCCGTCTCGGCCCGCGCGATCAGCCGCGCCGTCGGGTCGTCGGGCGGCGGCAGGAACGGGTGGTGCGCCACCACGATCTTCAGCGTGTCGCGCGGCAGCGCCCGCACCGTGTCCCGCACCTTCTCGATCTGGCCCAGGCTGATCGCGCCATGCGACCAGTTCCAATGCGCCACCAGGCGCCGCGCGGTGTTGACGCCGACCAGCGCGATGCCGTCCTCGACCAGCACCGGCGCCGTGTCCTGGGTGATGTAGCGGCGGTAGCGGGAAAACGGCTTGGTGAAGCGCGACAGCAGGTTCAGCCGCGGGATGTCATGGTTGCCCGGCACCACGAGATAGGGCGCGGTCAGCCGGTCCAGGAAATCGCGGGCGGCCGCGAATTCGCCGCTGCGGGCATCCTGCGTCAGGTCGCCGGACACCGCGATCACCGTCGGCTTTGTCGCCGCCAGTTCGGCCAGCAGCGCCTCGACCACCGCCGGCTCGGTGCGGCCGAAATGCAGGTCGGAGATGTGGGCGATGGTCTTGGTCATGCGGATGGCTCGGTTGCGGCCTGCGGCACCAGCACGACCAGCGCCCGCGGCAGGATGCGATAGCGCAGCGGCGTGGCCAAGAGATGGTTCTCACCGTCATTGGCAACCCAGAGGCGCTTGCGGCGCGCCACCACATTCACCCGGCGCGACGCCAGCGCCGCCGTCGCCCGATCCCGCTGCCAAGTGCCGGCGACGATGCGGACGGCCAGGCGCCAGAGGTCGAGCCGCCGGTCGATCCGTGCGGCATAGACGCCCAGCACCCCGCTCTCCAGCGTCTTGCGGCCGTGGATCGCGGCGAAGCCCTCGGCCACCGGGTTGTTCGACACGGCCAGGGTGCGGGTGACCAGCCGTACCGGCCGGCCATCGGCCTGCAGCACCACATGCAGCCGCGGCGCGCGGTCCAGGCCGCGGAAGAAGGCGCGCACCAGCCGCAGCCATTTCAACGGCCCGCGATCGTGCCGGGCGCGCTCGCGCTGCTGCACCATCCGCGGCGCGACCCCCAGCAGCGAGCTGTTCAGGAAGATCCGGTCGTTGACCAGGGCGACGTCGATCCGCAGCACCCGGCCGGACAGCAGGGCCGGCACCGCCAGCTCCGGCATCAGCGGGATGCCGAGGTCGCGGGCCAGCAGGTTGGCGGTGCCCAGCGGCACGACGCCCAACGGCCGGCCGGACCCGGCGCGGTGTTCGGGCAGCAGCCGCTCCGCCACGGCGATGATGGTGCCGTCGCCGCCACCGACCAGGATCACCTCGGCGTCGGAGGCGATGGCGGCGTCGATCGCCGGCAACAGGTCGGCGCCGGTTGCCACCACGACCTGACCCTCGGCGCCGGCCCTGGCCAGGATCCGCTCGTATTTCGCGACGATCGCGTCCGGCTGCTGGCCGATCAGGGCCCCGGCGGCACCGTTCAGCACCAGGGCGACCCGCATGGGGTCACCGCGCCGAGCCGGTCGCCGAGCCGCAGGAGCAGGACGAACTGGGGATGGCGCCGCCCAGGATCGGGCAGCTGCCGGTGAAGGTGACGCAGCGCTGGGCCATCCCGTTCGACGGCAGCGGCAGGGCCGGGTAGGACGGCACCTTGCGGCTCAGGCTTTCGGCCTGGCGCGGTTGCGCCACCGGCGGCAGGTCGCGCGGGATCGGGTTGGGTTGCGGCAGCGGCACCAGCTGCCGCAGGCTGGGCGGGCCGCTGCGGTTGGTGATCGCCGGCAGGCCGTTGCCGACGCAGGGCGCGCCGATGGCGTTCGGGTTGACGATGCACTGCGCCATGGCGGCCGGTGCGGCGGCCAGGACCAGCAGGGCGGCCAGGGCCAGGCGGATGATGGGGCTCATATGACTGAGATGCGCCGTGATCGGCCGGCTTCAATGGGCGGCCCGCTGGCTGCGGCATTGTCGGCCGCGGTGCCGGCCACCGCTGCGCTGCGTTGCTTGACAGGCGGGCGCCGGGCTCGCCACTCTGTTCCACATTCTAAGCTGAGAAACAGGCACTGACCGGCGGTCCCATCGGGATGGCGGGCGGATCGCCCGTACCCGATACCGAGATCCGGTTTCGCAGCCCGTCAGATCTTGCAGCCAGACTTCAAAGGCTATCGCCGATTGACCGGATTATCGAAAAGGTCCGGGGCGTGTAGCCAGGACTGACCACCCATGTTTCCCGCCCTAGCCACCGAGAGGCAGCCATGGCTTTCACCATCAAGATCAACGGAACCCCGCACGAGGTGGATGTCGACGGCGACACACCGCTGCTGTGGGTGCTGCGCGACGTGCTCGGCATGACCGGCACCAAGTTCGGCTGCGGCGCGGCACTGTGCGGCGCCTGCACCGTGCATGTCGACGGCGCGGCGACGCGGTCCTGCATCACCACGGTCGACAGTCTCGGCGACAGCGCCGTGACCACGATCGAGGCGATCGGCGAGACGCCGCAGGGCAAGGCGCTGCAGCAGGCCTGGCTCGACCTCGAAGTCGTGCAATGCGGCTACTGTCAATCCGGCCAGATCATGTCGGCGGCGGCGCTGCTGACCGACACGCCGAAGCCGACCGACGACGACATCGACAGCGCCATGTCCGGCAATGTCTGTCGATGCGGCACCTATCAGCGCATCCGCGCCGCGATCCATCGCGCCGCGGCCTGAGGGGGGAACCGATCATGCCTGATGGTTCGCACACGCCCCGGCTCGACCGCCGCGGCTTCCTCAAGGTCGGCGCTGCCTTCGGTGGCGGCCTGGCCCTCACCGTCGCCCTGGCGCCGTCGTTGCGCCCGGCCTGGGCCGCCGCCGAGGCGGCCGATTTCGCGCCGAACGCCTTCATCCGCATCGACCGGCAGGGGCTGGTCACGCTGGTGATGCCCTCGGCCGAGATGGGGCAGGGCATCTACACCGCCGAGGCCATGCTGCTGGCGGAGGAGCTGGAGGTCGGGCTCGACCAGGTCCGGCTCGAACATTCCCCGGCGAATGACGCGCTCTACGCCAACCCGCTGATCGGCATCCAGCTCACCGGCGGCTCGACCGCGATCCGCGGTTTCTGGACACCGCTGCGCCAGGCCGGCGCGGTGGCCCGCACCCTGCTGATCGCCGCCGCGGCGAAGCAGTGGGGCGTCGACCCGTCGACCCTGAAGGCCCAGCACGGCGCCGTCACCGACGGCAAACGCAGCCTCGGCTATGGCGAATTGGCCGATGCCGCGGCGGCGCTGCCGGTGCCGGACGCGAAGACGGTGGCGCTGAAGGACCCCAAGGACTTCACCCTGATCGGCACCCGGGCCAAGCGGCTGGACTCGCCCGACAAGGTGAATGGCCGCGCCGAATACGGCATCGACACCAAGCTGCCCGGCCTGAAGGTCGCGGCGATCGCGATCTCGCCGGTGTTGGGCGGCAAGCCGAAATCAGTGGACGAGGCCGCCGCCATGGCGGTCAAG
>NZ_JBYRFX010000148.1:0-2093 GCF_057815775.1 Inquilinus sp. | reverse complement strand
AGCGGCTTCAGATCGTCCATGAAGCCGGCGATCTCCTCGACATAGCGGCCGGCGAAGGGGTTGTGGATCACGGCGATGATCGCCCCCCGGCGCAGCGGCGTCGCGGCCGGCGGCCCGCCCTCGTGGAAGATCTCCTCGATGGTGACCAGGCGCTTGCGGATCTCGACCTCGGGCATGGGATCAGGCTCTGTGCTGTGGATCGTTTGTCGGTGTGTCTTCGGTCGTCATCCCCGCGAAAGCGGGGATCTCAGGACGCTCTCGCGGCCCTCGGGATTCCCGCTTTCGCGGGAATGACATCTGGGGGACGGAGGCGGTATCCGATCCCAGCCCCACGGTCCGGGTCTCGCCGGCCAGATGCAGGGCAGCGGCGCGGATCAGGCCGCGGGCGACCAGGTCTTCGGCCATGGCGGCGCCGGCCTCGAGGGCGGCGTCGATCTCGGCCGGGTGCAGCGCACCGACGCCGCGGGTCACCGGGCGGTCGCCCAAATCGCTGTCGGGCTGCAGGTCGCGGGCCGGCTGGCGCTGGATGGCGGGATGGCCGGGCAGGTCGACGGCGTTGGCGATCACCGTGGCCGCGGCATCGGCATCGGCGGCGCCGACCGCCAGGACGGTCACCGCATCGGCGATGCCGAGCGAAAAGCTGCGGCCGCGCCAGCCGCTGGTGGCGATGCCGTGCAACTCATCCTCGGCCGCCAGCACCGTGGTGCCGAATAACCCTGGCTGATCCGGACGATCGACCAGACCGATGGTGAAGCGCTGGCCCGGCGCCAGGTGCAGGGCGATGTCGCCGCCATTGTTGACATAGGCACGGTCCAGCGGCGCCGCCGCGACCATCGCCGCCAGCACCGCCTCGGCCACCGCACCGGCCACCGCGGCCATCGGGGTGATGAAGATGTCGGCGGCGTAGGGCGCCACCGCGTCATGCATGCGGCGCGCGATCGGGCCCTGCAGCGGGGATCCATCCGGCCGGGCCGGCGCCCGCAGCACAGGCAGCTCGTCGCACAACTCATCCAGCAGGCCGGTGAAGCGCCGCGCCCCCGCGGCATAGGCGGCCTGCACTGCCGCTGCCGCCCCGGTCGCCTCGACCACCAGGTCGATCGGCCCGTCCTGCAGATGCAGGCGCCGCCCGTCGGGCAGCAGCGCGATCTGCGGGATGCGGGCCATCGGGAGCGTCTCCGTCAGCCGTGCGACCGCTTCGCGCCCTGCGGCGCGAAGGGCCAGGGGTTGTCGCGATGGCCCGGCACCTGTCGCCGCGCCATGTCGACGCCGAGCGAGGAGATCGGCCGGACATGGTCCATATGCCCCTCCAGCGCCTCGTAATCGGACAGCCGCAGGGTGAACTCGATCGGCGCCACCAGGGCCGGGGTCGGGACATATCCGAAGGCGTTCTCCGGCACCCGGGTCACGTCGACCATGAAGGTGATGCCGCCGCCCGGCCAGACATAGACCGGGGCACCGCCGCAGGTGACGTAGGTCAGTGCTTCCTGGACCGACCGGGTCAGCCGCACCGGGTTCTCGGTGACGCCGGACCGCAGCGACCCGCCGGCCCCGCCCATGAACAGCACGGTGCACAGGGCCGGCTCGCAATTCTCCTCGATCCGCTCGATCGACTGCTGCAGCAGCGGCGGCAGCTCCTGCTGCACCGGCCGCAGCTCGTCGTCCAGCCGGTAATAGGCAAAGTGCTCGCCGGTGGTGCTGACCATCAGCATGGTCAGGCCGGCCCGCGCCGTCTTCGGGTTGAACGGCCCCAGGATCGACAGCGGGTCGGAGATGTCGGTGCCGCCCCAGCCGGTGCCGGGCTGTGCCACCTGGAAATAGCGGCCGGGGGTGGAGCGCCGGCCCTTCATGTTGATGCCGGTCTCGGGGATGCCCAGCAGCTTGCCGGCCTGGTGTTCCGACAGCACGCCGGTGATGTGGTCGTCGACCACCACCACCTCGTCGACCTTGCCCTGCCACTGCTTGGCGAACATGCCGATGGTGGCCGAGCCGCAGCCGACCCGCATCCGCTCTTCCGCAGCACCATTGACGATCGGCGGCCGGCCGGCCTGCACGATCACGGTGGCGCCGTCGTCGATGGTCAGCTCGACCGCGCG